>NZ_RZRP01001144.1:0-1546 GCF_003997795.1 Mesorhizobium sp. M7A.F.Ca.US.005.03.2.1
CGGCGAGATCGGTGCGCGGGTCGGTGCCGATCAGCTTGGCGTCGAGTTCCTTGCCGTCATTCATCACCACGGTGAAGGCCGAGCCTTCCGAAACGACGTGGTTGTTGGTGACGAGATAGCCGTCATCCGAGATGAAGAAGCCGGACCCTTGTGCAACCGGCCGCGGCTGGTCGTTGTTGCGGTCGCGATGGCTGAAGCGCCTGTTGCCGCCACCCTGGCCGTCCTGATCACCAAAGCCGCGGAATTCCTTGAAGAAGCGGCGCAGTTGCGGATTGTTGGGCAGGTTGTTCATGCCATCCTGATCGTCGGACGGGTCGGAGCCGTCATCGGCGGCCGGGCTGATCTTGGCCTTGACCTTGACGCTGACAACAGCGGGAGAAACCCGCTCGACGACATCGGCGAAGCCCGGTACCTGCGGCGCCTCGACGCGCACGGCATCGGCCAGAACAGGGCTGGTTCCGCTGGTCAGCGCACCGACGCCGATCGCACCGGCCACGGCGACAGACGCGACGGCAGCCATGAGACGCTTGCGGGTGACGGAATATGAACGGGGGGCAATATTCATGGATCTCGTATCCTCTTTCCAAATGGACGCTGCTGATGGGCATCCTCAAGCAAGAGAATTAGAGTGGCGCACATTACAGCGCCATTTCCGACACATGAAACTTTGGTAATGTTTTGGGGTCGGGAGACGCACAAACCCGTTGGCCGCGATGCCCTATGCGCTATCTTGTACACAACTCAGCACAAGGCTTTATAAATGACAGCAAGCACGCCTGGCGGATCGTATTCGTGAAATGGGCCGAGGCCTTGGTGATATGGCGACGGGCCGGCCAGGCCGGGTAACAGGCACATATGAGACGTTCATCGGCCGCCTGCCGTACATCATTGCTTATGAGTTGCGCCCGATTGCTGGCCGTCAGTGCGTCGTTATCCTGCGCGTCATTCACACGTCGCGGGACTGGCCCTCGGAGGAATGGCCGAGCTAATTGCCTAGTATCTTGTCCAGCGCCGCCTGTTCCTCAGTGGTCAGCGCATTGGTTGCCGTCGAGCGACGCGACCGCGCGGTCAGCACGATGAAAACGCCTCCCACCAGCAACAGCAGGACAGGCGTGCCCCACAGCAATGCATTGCGCAGGTCGAAACGCGGCTTGAGCAGCACGAACTCGCCATAGCGCGAAACCACGTAGTCCATGACCTGCTGGTCAGTGTCGCCGGCGACGAGGCGCTGACGCACGAGGACGCGCAGGTCGCGGGCAAGGTCGGCATCGGATTCGTCGATCGACTGGTTCTGGCAGACCATGCAGCGCAAGCCTTCCGAAAGCGCCCGAGCCCGCGCCTCAAGTGCAGGATCAGGCAGCATCTCGTCAGGCTTCACCGCCAAGGCCGTGCCGGCAAAAAACAGCGCCAGCAGCAGGATAATGGAGGTCAGCGAAAGCCGTGCGTTCATGGCAGGGTCGCGGATGGCACCACGCTCGCCTGCTTGCGCCGTCGCGACGGCGCGCCGACGCGCAGGCGCCGGTCCATCAGCGACATCGCCGCGCCC
>NZ_RZRP01001145.1:0-1546 GCF_003997795.1 Mesorhizobium sp. M7A.F.Ca.US.005.03.2.1
TCGTAAATCTGATAGACCTTCGGAAAACTCCCAAAGCCGACGCCCGTCGCCCAGTTCTCTTCAATTCCCGCGATCGTCGTGCGGGCAAATTCGGCCCGTCCAAAGGCCGGGTCAACCACTTCCGCATCGATCTTCGTCCACGCCCCGATCGTGTAGAGCGAAAGCCCGATGAAGACAGCGGGTATTCCATACCCGCCCAGCCTCGAGCGCGCGGACAGAAAGAGGACTGATACCATGGTGATCGCCAGCCCTATCAGAATACCGGCGCGCGAACCGGCGGCCAGAAGCAACAGCAGCAGCGTTATCAAGCCGAGCGACCCGGACAGAAGGTGCCCGCGAAACAGGCCGTAGTAGACAACGAAGGGAATGGAGACGAAGAGCAGAGCCGAAAAATGGTTCTGGTTGGCAAACAGTCCCGCATTGATCGTGAACGGCAACAAACCCTGTATGGCAACCGTATCGGAGAGCGAATACTGGATCGCCGCAGCCAGTCCGTTACAGATGACACCCATGAAAAAGAAGGGCAGAAGGCCGTAGACCTGATCTGGGCGCAAGCGGGTGACGCTCAGAAAGAATGCAGCCATCGCCACGAAATACAACAGACACTCGATCGTACGTCCCACGCCGACACTGACGAAACGCAGCCCGGTTTCACCGCTCAGCCACGGATTTGCAAGTAGAACCTCAGGCCGCAATCCGCTCAACAGGGCGGCGGGCAGCGGCACGATTTGAAAACAGAACACGGCAAGGCCCAGAGCAAGCAACCACAGGGCCGAGCGAGGGATGCCGCGTTCCGACGGCCTTGAAAAGACGGCCGCGGCCGAGACGATCGCCGCCACCTCGATCAGCGCTTCGGTGTAGAGACCGCTCGCGGTGCCGCCGCCAATCAGCACCGACAGGAAGAGAACCGACCCAAGCAGATATTTTTCCCATTCCGTGGACCGGGTTGACCGCTCTCTCAAGATGAAACTCTTTCGATGCTCAATTTGTGCATGACCAACGTGCCAACGTACCGAAATCGCCAACTCTCAGCGATGGCAGCTGTTTCCAGCCGCAACAATTGCATGGGACACGCGCTTGGTCCGATCGCGAAATCCAGGCTCAACTCCCGCCGATTGAACGTGCCTTCCGGAATGTCGAACCGAGCTATTTCGCCCGCCGGATCCGCGCATCTGATGGACCAGAACAGCTGCTTGGGCAGCTTCAGGTTTCTCGCGGAGGCGATCAGGGAAATCCTGTAGGAGCCGGGAGGCAGTTCGACATATTGCTGGAGCGCGGCGTTCTTCACCGGCGTATTCAGGAATCGGACAGTCGCTCCGCTATCGCCTTCGCCGACATCGCGCGCCCCGGCAAAGGTAATTTCCAGACCGGAGCGGTCGCGAACCTGCCAGTCGAATGGCTTGCCGCTGAGGATCTGTTCAAAGCCGCCGTTGAAAATGTATCCGGCCAGTGTCCGCTCCTGATCGGACAGACTGAACAGGAACAGCCGGTAAGCCGCCTCGTATTCCTTCTGCCTGATATATCCGTTGATTACGGCAGACAGTTC
>NZ_RZRP01001146.1:0-1542 GCF_003997795.1 Mesorhizobium sp. M7A.F.Ca.US.005.03.2.1
GTTCCAGACGTCTGATGTCTCGCGCAGATAGGTCGCCGCGTCCGGCTTGCCACAGGCGTCGAGCAGGTCGGCTGCGGCAAGCAGTGCGGCGATTTCGACGGCGAGCGTGAACGGGCTGTAGCCGGCATCCTCTTCCCAGCGGTCCTCGCCGGTGACCGGCCCGTTGCGCACGACGAAGCCGGCGGCGCGCTCGATCATCGGCAGAAAGACTGCGAGCTTGGCGTGCGGCAAATGGCCGGCGCGGTGCAAAGCTTCGGCCAGCAGCAGCGGAAAGGCGCATTCGTCCATCTGGATGCCGGGCCAATAGGCCGATCCGTCGAGCCAGGCGTTCTGCGGCCAGTGGCCATCCGGCTGCTGGATGGAGCCGAGATAGTCGAGGATTTGCAACGCCGAGGCGGCGTCGCCGGCAGCAAGAAAGCCGCCGGCCGTCTCGACCAGATCGCGCGGCCAGACCAGATGGTAGCCGCCGAGGTCGTCGTCGCCCTTGTCGAAGCCCCACGGGATCGACAGGCTGGCGACCGCGGCGCCCGGTGTGGCGATCGACCGGTGCGTCGCCAGTACCGCCGTCGAGACGCGATAGAAGTTGATCCCGGGCACCGCGTGCCGGTCGAGCGGCAGCAGGCCCTTTTGCCAGTTGCGCCAGTTCTGGAGGTAGGAGTTCGCCGCGGGTTCAAAACCCTGCTTCAGGCTGGCGAAAGCATGTTCCGCAGCCTCCTCGGGCGTCGCGCCAAATCCCAGCGCCAGCAAAGCCTTGGTCCTGGCCGCGGAAAAGCCGATCTCGCCGGTCAGCGCGACATTGCCGTCCTCGGCCCGCTGGTACGCAGCATCGAGCTCACCTGTGTTGTGCAGTTGCTGCCAACCGTCGGAAAAACCGACATAGCCGGCCGAACCGGTCCGCCAGGGCAGCGACGAGGCCAGCGCCAGGCAGGAGCCGCGCCCCGAGGCGAACAGCACGGGCTTTCCCTCGTGTTCGCCGACCCAGGCGGTGTTGCCCATGCCGGCATTGACCAGATGCGGCGCCAGAAGCGCGTAGACGCGATAATCGTCAGCGACGCCCCTCAGCGCCGTGAAGGTGATTTCCTGCAGCAGCGCCGGGCGCGCCGGATCGGCGAGGATGCGCTTTTCGATCCGCCAGGCGCCGTCGTTCGCCGTGTTGACCAGCCGGTAGGCGGGTACGCCGTCCTCGAACGGTTCGATGCTGTGCGTGGCAGCGCGCTTCTCTTCCGAGAAATAGCCGGCGGCGGCGGTGACGATCAGGCCGAGGTCGCGGGTGCAGGCACTGTCGACGCGCGAATAGTAGATTTCGTTGAGGATGCCGTGGCTGATCGTGAACCAGATCCGGCCGGCCGGCGAAAGCGACGTTCCGACGCCGCTCTTGGCGCTTGACGTCCAGCGCGCCGGAATTCCCGGGGCGCCCGGAGCAACGTTTTGCGTCACTGGCATTCTGTTTCAGTCTCCTGGCCTCCTCCCTAGACCATGACGCGAACCCTTTACAATCATTGCACCGCAAGTTGATCGGCGGGCCGACGGCAGGGCAACGAA
>NZ_RZRP01001147.1:0-1540 GCF_003997795.1 Mesorhizobium sp. M7A.F.Ca.US.005.03.2.1
CCTATTCCAGGGCCAAAACCCTGCTCGAACGCGTCCGCCTGCCCGATCCTGACTCGGCCCTGCGCGCCTTCCCGCACCAGCTTTCCGGCGGCCAGAAGCAGCGTGTGGCGATCGCCGCCGCCATTGCGGCCGGTCCGAAATTGCTGATCGCCGACGAAGCGACCAGCGCGCTCGATACCATCGTGCAGGCCGAGATCGTCGCCTTGATCCGACGCCTGGTGACCGAGGACGGCATGACGCTGCTGTTCATCAGCCATGACATCGCGCTGGCGGCCGAGCTTGCCGGGCGCATCGCCGTTTTCCGCCATGGGCAGTTGGTCGAGCTTGGCATGACGGCGCAGATTGTCGGCGCCCCGGCCCAGCCCTATACGCGCGCATTGCTCGATGCCGATATCGGCCTCGACACCAAGCCGCTGCTGAACCGAGCCGGGCTCCACGCATGAGCCTGCTGGCGGTGTCCAACCTCACCAAGCGCTACCGTCGCGGCGACAACACCATCGCTGCAGTCGACGATGTCTCCTTTCACATCGAGCCGGGTGAAACGCTGGCGTTGGCCGGACCCTCCGGCAGCGGCAAATCGACGATCGCGCGGGTGGTGCTGCGATTGATCGAGCCGGACGACGGACGCATCGAGTTCGAAGGCGACGATTTCCTGGCCCTGCGCAGCGCAGCACTGCGTGCCCGCCGCGCGCGCCTGCAAATGGTGTTCCAGGACCCGCTTGCCGCCTTCAACCCGCGCGCCACGGTGGCGCGTGTGCTCGACGATCCCTTGCGCATCCATGGCATCGCTTCCCGCAGCGAGCGCCCGCGCCGCATCGCCGCCTTGCTGGAGCGCGTCGGGCTGACGGCAGACCTCGCCCCGCGTGCCATCCACGAAATTTCAGGCGGTCAGCGGCAGCGCGTCGCCATTGCCCGCGCCATCGCCACGAAGCCGTCGCTGATCGTGCTCGATGAAGCGGTGTCGGCGCTCGACGTTTCCGTGCGCGGGGAGATCCTCGAGCTTTTGCTCGACCTGCAGCGCCAGGAAAAGATCGCCTATCTCTTCATTTCACATGATCTCGGCGTCATCCGGTCGGTCGCCCACCGCGTCATCCTTCTCGACGCCGGCCGGGTTGCCGAGAACGGCGATGCCCGAACCGTCATCGACGCACCGCAATCGGCCATTGGAAAGGCGCTGGTGGCGGCAGCACCGAGATTGAACCGGACCCTGATGCGGCTGGCGTCGGCCGGCCTCGATTGAGACCCGGCCGCCACCATCCGTTCGCTCAATAGCCGACGGTGAAGCGCTGCCTGATATGGGCCGGCTTCTCGATCTCGTCGACCATGACGATCGCGTAGTCCTCGAAGGAAATGCTGCTGCCCTTGTCGGAGGCGAGAAGCGTGTCCTTGCCGAGGCGGAATTTGCCGGTGCGCTCGCCAGGCACGAACATGGCGGATGGCGACAGGAACGTCCAATCGAGGTCCTCGACCGTCTTCAATCTGTCCAGGAAGTCGGCGCCCTTCTGCGCTTCTGCCTTGTAGATCGCCGGGAAGTTGGGGC
>NZ_RZRP01001148.1:0-1538 GCF_003997795.1 Mesorhizobium sp. M7A.F.Ca.US.005.03.2.1
GCTTCAGGCTGTCGGACAGTTTCGTCGCATCGTTGACCGCGTTGGCGAGGTGCTCGAGACGCTTGCTCTGGTAGTTCGTGTTGCCGATGACGATCGCCAGCCGGTTGCGCGGCTGTAATGAGGCGTTCTGTTCGACCGCGGCGCGAACGTCGATCGTGCTCAAAATCGCGAAAAGCATGAGCAGCGGGATGCGCAAGTATCCGTGGCGGTGGGTCATATCGGCATGCTCGTTCCAGCCTGCGTCAATCTTGATCCGGCGGCCTTCGAACGCACCAGACGCAAACGCAATCTGCCCGAGCGTTTGGACCCCGTGCCGCCAAAGGCCCGCAAATTTTTATACCAAGTATCCTGTCAAAGATAGGAAAAAGGGATTTGTATGCAGTCACTGGACCGTGGAGGGCTCGATGCCGACCAAGATCAACCTCGCGCTGCCGGTTTACGGAGCAGCCTACAAAAGCGTATTCGTTCGCAGCCTTTTTGCGGCCCTGACTCACGAAAGCCTTTCCAGCTACGCGTTCACGCTGTCGGAAATCGAGTACACGGATATACCGTTTTCTCGGAACTATCTGCTCACGAATTTCTACTACAAGAAGCTGGACTGCAGTCACATCCTGATGATCGACAGCGACATGGGCTTTTCGCCCGATCTCATTGCCGCGATGCTGGCGCTCGACAAGCCTGTAGTCGGAACTTTGTATCCGCGGCGTCTGGTCGACCTTCGCAAACTTCACTCGCTGTCGAAACTGCCGTTCGACAAGGCCTTTGCGCAAAGCCTGGAGTTCCTCGGAACCATCATCGAACCGCGGCAGGAGATGGGCGGCTTTGTGCGGGTATCGCTATGTGGCACGGGTATCTTCTTGGTTTCGCGCGACTGCGTCGCCAGGATAATTGAGAAACTGCCCGAAACGGTGAACCGGTCGCGCTACAGAAAAAACAAATACGCCGCACAGTTCGAGAGCTTTCTGACGCCATTTTCGAAGATCGTGACGCCGGACGTGGACTTGCCTACCGATTTTTCTTTTTGTCATCGCTGGGCCCAGCAGTGCGGCGGGGAAATATGGGCAAGTTACGACCGCAAGGTTGCCCACGCGGGAAGCCTGACCGTTTCGGCAGCCTATTCTGACCTCTAGATGTTCGCGTCCTTGTACCGCGTCGTACTGCATCTGAGCGGTTCAATCTGAGTTCGATAGTGACCTTGTCGCCACACATGACCTTATAGTGGCCTGAGAGCGAACGCCTAACCATTGCCGACGAGCAGCGCGCTGCGTACACTGCCTGTCAATCAAGTCAACGAGCCCCATTGAAGGGCCGGTGATTTATTGTAATTGCCTTAACTGTGACGGTATCGATTCTCGTAAGGTGGGATCGAATGAGAGTGCCGCGCGAGGCCTATCAATTGGCGGGTGTTTCGTTGCTTGCGTTAGCGGCGGCATCCACGTTGCAGATATCTGGCGCGGAAGCGTGCTCGGCTATCGCAAGCGGTGCTGGTACAACAGTCGGCTCAGGCATCTCGGCCGAAACGACGTTCGAAACGACAT
>NZ_RZRP01001149.1:0-1537 GCF_003997795.1 Mesorhizobium sp. M7A.F.Ca.US.005.03.2.1
ACATACCAGGCGGCGGATTGATATTCCCGCCACGCGGTCTCGCCGTAATCGAAGATGATGCGTGTCCACGCGGACAACAACGGCTGGATGCCGTCGAGACAGGCAAGGGCGGTTGCTTGCGCCGAGGTGGCCACCGGTTTCTCCATGGCATGAGAAGAAAGCAGTGAAGCGGTTCGCTAAAAAGTGATATGTTTTCCCGGTTCGTGCAAATTCGGTTCACCTGAGGCTCCTTGCGTATACCATCCACACAAGCGCTGCGTGCGCTCGACAGCTTCGCCCGCCATGGCAGCGTCTGGCGCGCCGCTGACGAGTTGCACCTGACCCGCAGCGCCGTGAGCCATCAGCTTCGTCTGCTGGAGCGCGATCTCGGCTTCGACCTGCTCGAACGCATCGGCAAGGGCGTGGCGCTGACGCCGCGCGGCCAGCGCTACGCCAGCGACGTGCGCAAGGCGCTCACCGTTTTGGGCGATGCGGTGACGCGGGACGCCGGCACCGGCGTCGGCGGCTCGTTCGCCGTCAGTTGCACGCCCGGCTTCGCCTCGCTGTTCTTGTGCACCCATATCGGCGAGTTCCGGCAGATGTATCCTGACGTGGCGCTGCGCATCCTGACGCCGCGCCGGCTCGACGATGTCAGCAACGCAGATGCCGATGCCTTCATTGCGTTTGGTGTCGGCAATTGGCCGAACCGGGCGGTCGAGCCGCTCTGCGAAATCTCGTTCACGCCGCTCTGCAGCCCGACGCTGCTCAACAAGGTCGGCGGGTTTTCCCGGCCGTCGGACGTGCTACGCGCCAACCTGCTGCATCTCGACGACACCGAGGATTGGGCGCGCTGGCTGGCGCTGTCCAAGGTGGAAAACCCCGACATCGAGGGTGGCATCTTCTTTTCCGATATGAACCTGGTCTTTTCGGCGGCGATTGCCGGCCAGGGCATCGCCATGGGCGACGAACTGACCAGCCGGCGGGCGCTGAGCGAGGGCCGGCTGGTCAGGCCGTTCGACATCGCGATCAAGTCGCCACGCTCCTATTTCCTGGTCTCCGAACACGCCAAGGCTTCGCATCCGGTGCTGGAAGCGTTCGCGGGATGGCTGCGGTCGAAACTCCAGGAGAACCGCATTCTGCCGTATTGAGGGCAAGGCGGCGCCATCTCGCCATAGATGAATGGAATTTGCCGATCACGCGAAAACTATTCGGTTGCGGTGAGCCGGCACCCTGCCTACGATTTCGACAAGCGTTAGGGAAAGGGCAGTATGCAGCAACCCGGCCGTGCCGCAGAGATCAAGGCAATCGGGATCGGCAAGAGCTTCGGCTCGTTCCGTGCGCTGGACAATCTGTCGCTCAATATCGGCCGTGGCGAGTTCCTGACCCTGCTCGGGCCGTCGGGTTCGGGCAAGACCACCTTCCTGATGATCCTTGCGGGCTTCGTGCAGCCGACCGAGGGCAAGCTGTTCAGCGACGGCGTCGACATCACCGACCGACCGGCAGAGCAACGGGCCGCCGGCATGGTGTTCCAGGGCTACGCGCTGTTCCCGCATATGAG
>NZ_RZRP01000114.1:0-11277 GCF_003997795.1 Mesorhizobium sp. M7A.F.Ca.US.005.03.2.1
CAAGCTTCATGCGGTTTCCTCTCCTGCTGCAGCTTTGGCGCTGCTTAAGCCCACAACAAGACCGTCGCGGGCGATCGTCAAGTCGCCGTTCCAAGTTTTCCTGACAGCGGCAGTCCAGTCGGCCTCGCCTATCAAAGAATCGTCGGCCGGAATAAGGTGGTTGAGCACCAATCTCTTCACGCCGGCATCGCTTGCGATGCTGCCGGCCTCTTCGGCAAAGCTGTGGCTGGCGAGCAGATGCTCTCTGAGGCGCGCACCATTGCCGGTCCTGGCCACCAGTCGCTCGATGCCCTCTTCCAGCATTGCCTCGTGGACGAGGATGTCGGCGCCTCGGGCAAAATCGGCGAGCGGCGGATAAAAGGCCGTATCGGCGGAGAACACGACGCTTTTGGCGCCATGCTCGAAGCGCAGCGCAAAACAATCGGTCACCGGCGGATGCTCGACGCGCAGCGCCGAAACCGTCAAGCCGCCCTGCGCGACCACCTGGCCTTCGCCGAATTCGCCGATCGACACCAGATCGCGAATATCCGGCCGGCCTTCGTCAACGATGCGGATCTCGATGTCGAACTCCATCGCCTGGCAAAAGCGCCGCCAGTAATGACCGGTGCCGGGCGGGCCGAACACGCCGACGGGCGTCGCGAGGCCCGCCGTCCAGGCGGTGTGGATCAGCGGCCCCAGTTCCAGCACATGGTCGGAGTGCAGATGCGTGATGAAGATCAGGTCGAGCGACTTCAGGCTGATGCCGGCATCGACCAGACCACGCGTCACGCCAAGGCCGCAGTCGACGACGATGCTGCGGCCGCCGATCTGCAGCAGCGACGAACTCGGCCATGGACCACCCGGCCGCAATGCCGGGCCACCCTTCGAGCCCAAAAGCACCAGCCGATCCGGCATTGGCTCGGTGATCAAGACCAGTCGCCCTCGGGCGTGCCGTTGAAACGCTTCTTCAGGTCGGCCCAGCAGTCGATGTAGTTGTCCTGCCGGGTTTCGAGCTCGGCGCCGTAGCGGGTCAGCATCTGCGGAAATCGGGTCTCGAACATGAAGGCCATGGTGTTGTCGAGCTTGACCGGTTTCAGCTCCGCGCGCGAGGCCTTTTCAAAGCCAGGCGCATCCGGCCCATGGGCCAGCATCAGATTGTGCAGGCTGATGCCGCCAGGCACAAAGCCTTCTTCCTTGGCGTCGTACTGGCCGTGGATCAGGCCCATGAACTCGCTCATGATGTTGCGGTGGTACCAGGGCGGCCGGAAGGTATCTTCGGCCACCAGCCAGCGCGGCGGAAAGATGACGAAGTCGATGTTGGCCGTGCCCTCCTCGCCGCTCGGCGCGGTCAGCACCGTGAAGATCGACGGGTCGGGATGGTCGAACAAAAGCGCTCCGACCGGTGAAAAGGTCGCCAGATCATATTTGTAGGGCCCATAGTTGCCGTGCCAGGCAACGACATCGAGCGGCGAATGGCCGATCTCGGTGACATGGAAATTGCCGCACCATTTCACGATCAGCCGGCACGGCGTTTCCTTCTCCTCGAACCATGCGCCAGGCGTCTTGAAATCGCGTGGGTTGGCCAGGCAATTGGCGCCGATCGGGCCGCGATCGGGCAGCGTCAGCTTGGCGCCGTAGTTCTCACAGACGTAGCCGCGCACTTCGGCGTCGACCAGCTCGACCTTGAAGACCAGACCGCGTGGCAACACCGCGATCTCGCCGGGCCGCAGCTCAATGACGCCCATCTCGGTGACGAAGCGCAATGCGCCGACTTGCGGCACGACCAGCAACTCGCCGTCGGCATTGAAAAAATGATCGTCCGCCATCGAGGTGTTGGCGACATAGACATGCGCCGCCATGCCGGTCTGCCCGAGCACGTCGCCAGCGGTTGTGATGCTGCGCATACCGGCGATGAAATCGGTCGGCTCCTTCGGCATCGGCACCGGGTTCCAGCGATACTGGCCGAGCGCCAGTTCATGATCGCCGACATTGGGCGCACTCTTCCACAAGGGATAGCTCGCCGCCTTGAAGCGGCCGGTGTGCTTGACGCTCGGCCGGATGCGGTAGAGCCAGGACCGCTCATTGGTGCCGCGCGGCGCGGTGAAGGGCGAGCCTGAAAGCTGCTCGGCATAGAGGCCGTAGGCCGGCCGCTGCGGCGAATTCCGTCCCTGCGGCAACGAGCCGGGCAGCGTCTCGGTCTCAAAATCGTTGCCGAAGCCCGGCATATAGGAAAAGGCCATTGCTTCCTCCCGAAATGGATATCAATTGACCAAACTGGTTTCATTTGTAACCATCGAAAATGTAACCATCAATGGCGGCTTTGAAAAATGGCGATCAGGAGCGAAGCGTCCGACGCGGCTGAAATTCTCAATCTGGAAAACTTCCTGCCCTACCGGCTCTACCGGCTTGCCGACGCCGTCAGCCGCGAATTTTCGAGGATATACAAGGACAGCCATGGCCTGACGCGGCCGGAATGGCGCACCCTTTCGGGGCTGGGGCAGCATGGAACGATGACTGCGACCGAACTCGGCGAGCAATCGGCTATGCACAAGACCAAGGTTTCACGCGCCGTGGCTGAACTCGAGCGGCGGCGCTGGTTGATGCGGACACCTGATGAGAAAGATCGCCGTATCGAACATCTGACGCTGACCGGAACGGGGCTTGCCGCCTATCGCGAGATGGTGCCGCTGGCGAAGGCGTTCGAACGGGATTTGCTGGCAAGGCTCAGCGCTGAAGAGCGCACGGCGATCACCAGCGGACTGGCTGCATTGGAGACCAGTCTGGTCCCGAGCAAGAGTTAGTCCAAGATCAAGCCAATCACTCTGAACGACGGAGTTCGAGCGAGACTGCGTGGAAACTCCCGAAGCATAGCATTGCTTTCGATTTAATCGTGATTTGCGTTGTCAGGCCGCATATAATGCCCATCATACCGTCAGGAGGATACGATGAGCATTCGCACATTAAGTGTCCTGGTGACGCTGCTTGTAGGCACCTGCACATTTGCGCAGGCGCAGCAGACAAAGCCGATGTCGATCGAAGTGTTCCCTTTCGAATTGGAGGACAAGAGCGCCGGGGCGGGAATAATTCCCCCGGATGAATATGACAGGCGCTATCTGTCGGAATCAGCACAAGTTGCTAAGGACATGCTCTCCCAGTCTGGGCGTTTTACAGTAATTGATGTGCCGGCGAGGGATACACAGGCTGCGGCGCCGCACGGATTGCGCAACTGCGCTGGTTGTGAAGGCCCGATTGCCAAGGAGCACGGCGCGTCGCTTGCCTTGCTTGGCGTCGTAACGCGCGTCAACCGAACAGAACATACTATGTTCATTCGCATCCTTGACGCCGAAACCGGGAAACATGTTTCGGAGGGGTTTACCGATCTTCGCATGGGTGCGAACTACGCGTGGCCCCGCTCCGTGAAATGGCTGATGAAAAACAGAATTCTGCGTTAGGGCGGCATCTACCAATCCATCACCACCTTGCCGGAACTGCCGCTGCGCATTGCATCGAAGCCGGCTTGGAAATCGTCGATGCCGATGCGGTGCGTGATAAGCCCGGAAACATCCAGCGGCCCCTGCACCAGCGCGATCATCTTGTACCAGGTCTCGAACATCTCGCGGCCATAGATGCCCTTGAGATGCAGCATCTTGAAGATGACCTTGTTCCAGTCGATCTCGAATCCGGTCGGGGCGATGCCCAGAATGGCGATCTTGCCGCCGTTGTTCATGGTGTCGATCATGTCGCGGAAGGCGGGGGCTGCGCCCGACATTTCGAGGCCGACATCAAAACCCTCGGTCATGCCGAGTGCCGGCATGACATCGCGCAGCTTTTCCTTCGAAGCATCCACGACATGCTGGACGCCGAGCTTTTTCGCCAGCGCCAGCCGCACCGGATTGATGTCGGTGATGACGACTTTTCGCGCGCCGACGCATTGGGCGACGAGCGCGCCCATGATGCCGATCGGCCCGGCGCCGGTGACCAGCACGTCCTCGCCGACCAGATCGAAGGAGAGTGCGGTGTGCACGGCATTGCCCAACGGATCGAAGATGGCGGCGATCTCGTCCGGCACATCATCGGGGATCGGCACGACGTTGTGCTGCGGGATAGCCAGATACTCACCGAAGGCGCCCGGACGATTGACGCCGACGCCGAGCGTGTTGCGGCACAGATGCCCTCGCCCGGCGCGACAGTTGCGGCAATGACCGCAGACGATGTGGCCCTCGCCCGACACGCGCTGGCCGACCTTGTATTCGGTGACCGCTGCGCCGAAATCGGCAACGGTGCCGACGAATTCATGGCCCGTCACCATCGGCACCGGCACCGTCTTCTGCGCCCACTGGTCCCAATTGTAGATGTGCACGTCGGTGCCGCAGATCGCCGTCTTCTTGATCTTGATCAGCACGTCGTTAGGGCCGATTTCCGGCACCGGCACCTCTTCCATCCAGATGCCTGGTTCGGCGCGAGTTTTGACGAGTGCGCGCATAATGTTGGACATCAGCCAATCACTCCGAGTTCGAGGCCGACCTCACCGAACGCTGCAATTGCCCGATCGATATCGGCTGTCGAATGGGCGGCCGACATCTGCGTCCTGATCCGCGCTTGGCCTTTCGGCACCACCGGGAAGGAAAAGCCGATCACATAGATGCCGCGCTCAAGCAGCATGTCGGCCATCTGCGAAGCCAGCACGGCATCGCCGATCATCACCGGAATGATCGGGTGGTCAGCTCCAGCCAATGTGAAGCCGAGCTTTTCCATACCGGAGCGGAAGCGTTGCGCGTTCTCGTAGAGACTTTCACGCAGCCCGTCGCCCCTCTCGATGATGTTGAACACCTTGAGCGATGCTGCCGCGATCGCTGGCATCAGTGTGTTGGAGAAGAGGTAAGGCCGCGATCGCTGGCGCAGCCAGTCAACCACCGGCCTGCTCGCCGCCGTATAGCCACCCGAGGCACCCCCCAGCGCCTTGCCCAGCGTACCGGTGATGATGTCCACCCTGCCCTCGACACCGCAATATTCCGGCGTGCCACGGCCATGCTCACCGACGAAGCCGACAGCGTGGCTGTCGTCCACCATCACCATTGCATCATATTTTTCCGCGAGGTCGCAGACGCCCGCCAAATTCGCGATGATGCCGTCCATCGAGAAGACGCCGTCAGTGGCGATGAGCTTGAAGCGGCTGCCTTCAGCCTTTTTCAGTTCTTCCTCGAGGCTCTCCATGTTGTTGTTGGTGTAGCGGAAGCGTTTCGCTTTGGAGAGCCGCACGCCGTCGATGATCGAGGCATGGTTGAGCGCGTCGGAGATGATCGCATCCTCTTCCGAAAGCAGCGTCTCGAACAGGCCGCCATTGGCGTCGAAGCAGGAACCATAGAGGATCGTGTCTTCCATGCCGAGGAAGCTCGATATCTTTGCCTCGAGCTGCTTGTGTTCCTCTTGTGTGCCGCAGATGAATCGCACCGACGCCATGCCATAGCCGTATCGGTCGAGCGCGGCCTTCGCCGCCTCACGCAGCTCTTCGCTGTCGGCGAGGCCGAGATAGTTGTTGGCACAGAAATTGAGCAGCTTGCGGCCGCCAACCTCGATCTCGGACGACTGGGACGAGGTGATGACGCGCTCGCGTTTGTACAGGCCCTCCGTCTCGATCTGCGAAAGCAGCTCGCGAACGTGGTCGTTGAGAGACGGTGCCATCCTGCCTTCGCTTCCACTGATGATCTTCGCAGCCTTGCTCATACGATTTCTCCCCTGTGCACGCATAACATACGCTCGAAGTAGCTTGGATCGTGCGCTTTGAGGATTGCAGCCTCCCGAGGCTGGTACAGATCCCACAGACGCGATAGCCAAAAGCGAAATGCTCCAGCGCGTTGCATCGCGGGAAGCAATATGCGTTCGGCTGGTGTAAGCGCTCGAACGGACCCATAAGCGCCTAAGAAAGCGGCTGCTCGCTCACTGTCTTGGCGGCCGGTGCAGTCATCGACACACCAGTCGTTGAGGCACACAGCAATATCGAAAAGGAAGGCGTCGCATCCGGCGAAGTAGAAATCAAAGACGCCGGTCAGATGACTGCCGGCAAACAACACATTGTCACGAAAGAGATCGGCGTGCACCGGCCCCCTGGGGAGTTGTTCGTAGGTGGGAGACACAGCAATTTGGTTCTGAAAGGTAAGCTCGCTGGTGAGCCGCGACCGTTGTCCATCGGACACGTATTGGCCGACCACCGGCACCACCTCGTTCCACCACTCGAGACCTCGCGGATTGACCTGGTGTCGTGGGTAATCGGTCCCGGCCACGTGTATTCGCGCCAGGATCTCCCCGATAGAGCGACAATGTGACACTGTCGGTGCTGTCACGCTTTCGCCAGGAAGCCTGTTGACGACCACAGCAGGCCGGCCTTTCAGCGAGTGAAGGATTTCGGCACTCGCGTTGGCAACCGGATTCGGGACCGGCATTCGCCGCGCCGCAAGGTGTTTTATGAGATGAAGGTAGAAAGGCAATTGTTCGAATGTGAGGCGCTCAAACAAGGTGAGCACATACTCTCCGGTTTCGGTATCTACGAAGTAGTTCGTGTTCTCAATTCCGGTCGTAATGCCCCGAACAGAACGCGGCCAGCCCAGACCCAGCGCCCCAAAGAGCGCTGCGACTTCGTCGACTGATAGCTCCGTATATACAGCCATGGCGGAAATAGCGGTCTCCGATTGTTCAAACAGTTCTTCAGCGGGCCGCAGCCTGCAAAATTTCGGCGACGTGGGTCTTTACGGTCTGTGTATCGGCGGGAAGGACCTTAAATCGTCTCGGCAAGTCTTCTATTCCATCGAACCGTTTTGGACGACATGGCTCGTGGCCCAAAGCCTCCCTGATGGTCTCCGCGAATTTGACCGGCAGGGCCGTCTCGAGCACGATCATCGGCATCTCCAGAACGGAGTGCCTGCGAGCGACCGTGATGCCGTCAGCTGTGTGTGGGTCGACCAGCGTGTTGAAGCGGCGCCAAGTGTCACGGATCGTTTCCAACCGGTCGGCGTGCGTGCTCTTGCCGCTGCAGAAGCCAAAACGAGCGGCCACCTGCGCGAAGGCGGAATCGCCACTGAGATCGAACTGTCCTCGTCGCCTGAGTTGGTCGTCGAACATTGATTTCGTCCGGCCCGCATCGCGACCGAGCAGTTCAAAGACGAAACGCTCAAGATTGGAGGCCTTGGAAATGTCCATCGATGGGCTTGATGTTTCATACGTGTCCGCGCGGCCCCGCAAGCGATACACGCCGGTGCGGAAAAACTCATCGAGCACATCGTTCTCGTTGGTTGCAACGACGAGACGGGATATGGGAAGCCCCATCATGCGCGCAACGTGACCAGCACAGATGTTTCCGAAGTTCCCCGAAGGAACGGTGAAGTCGACCTCTGATGTGTTCCCCGCGTTGACCTGGAAGTAGGCGGAGAAGTAGTAGACGACCTGAGCCACCAGCCTGGCCCAGTTGATCGAATTGACGGCGCCTATCCGGTGGCGCCTCTTGAAGTCACCATCGCCGGACACGGCTTTCACGATGTCCTGGCAATCGTCAAAGACCCCTTCGATGGCGATGTTATGGATGTTTTCGTCCTGCAGGCTGAACATCTGAGCTTGCTGAAAGGTGCTCATGCGTCCGTGCGGCGACATCATGAAGACCCGCACCCCCTTCTTGCCGCGCATGGCATATTCCGCCGCGCTGCCCGTGTCGCCACTGGTCGCCCCGAGGATGTTCAGTTCCTCACCCCGCCGCGCCAGTTCATACTCTAGGAGATTGCCAAGCAACTGCATCGCCATGTCCTTGAACGCCATCGTGGGGCCGTTGGACAGTTCCGCCACGTGGAGACACGTTTCAAGCGCGCGCACCGGCACGATCCTGGTCGTCCCGAAAACCTCGGGCGTATAGGTCTTCGCGCAGATGGTCTTAAGATCGGCGGGCGGAATATCGTCGATGTAGAGCGACAGGATCTCGAAGGCGAGGTCCGGATAGGACAGCCTCCGCCACCGATCCAGCATGGCGTCATCCACGAGCGGGTACGTCTCGGGCACATAGAGCCCGCCATCCGGCGCCAGACCTTCAAGCAGTATCTCGCAAAACTTCCTGCGTTGGGGGTGGCCTCGCGTCGAGATGTAGTGCATGTGATGCTCCTCCTTGTCGGCGCGCTCGTTCAGCCGGGGCCGCAGCGCTGCATGGTCAATGGGCCGCCCAGCTTCAGCCGTCAGCGTCTGGCCTGCCACCATGCGATCTTGTCCTGCAGGCCATAGCGGCGATTGTTGGTGGGCGTCAGGCCTGACTTCCGGCTGATCTTCAGATAGCGGCGATGTCCAGCTTCGAGCCGTCGACCAGACGCGACAGGCGGAGCGGTGTAGGATCGACGCAAGGCGTGTCGTCTACGACAAGCTGTGCGGCCAGATAACCAAGCCCCGGGCCCAAACCGAAGCCGTGGCCCGAGCAGCCCGCCGCGAGGAAGAGGCCTTTTACCCCGTCCACCTGCGACACCACGGGCACTGCGTCCGGCGTGCAATCGACGAAGCCGCCCCAGGCACTATCGATCTCTATATCGCCGAGTTGGGGGAAGGTCTTCCGGACACTCTCCACCACTTGGCTTACCAGCCATTTTAAGGGTGGAGGGTCCAGCACCCGATTCTGTTCGAAGATCCGATCGTCGTTGGTCAGCAGCGCCGGCATTGAATCCGGCCCCGAAAGGAACGATTGGCCGATGCCGAGCCTGACGTTCTTTAGGCGACGCAAGAATTGCGGCATGAATTCCCGGCTATACCGGATAGCCTGGGGCGTGATTTCGAGGTTCGCCTTGCCACTGATCGCAAGCGTATAGCTGCCGTCCAGTCGGCGCGTGATCGTGCAGTAGGGTGTGGAGATCGCCTCGCCTATGTTGATTGTGGGGGTGGAACGCAGCGCGGTCTGCCGGATGCTCGCTTGGGGGAAACTGATCCCGAGCGGCCTAAGGAAGCGCGAGGACCAGGCGCCAGCGGCGCACAGCACCGCGCTGGTTCTGATGTAGCCCTTCTCCGTGTGCACGCCCGCAATCTTGCCATTGGCCAAGTCGAGCGCCCGCGCGGCGCATTCCTGGTGGATGGTGGCGCCCAGAGCTCTGGCCCCCTCGGCGATAGCCGGTGCGGCAAGCGCAGGCTCGGCCTTGCCATCCCGGCCCGAATAGGTCCCGCCGACCCATTTGTCGCGCGCTTCGGGGACGCGCTCGGCCACCTCCGCCCGGCTCAGCATGCGGGTGTCGACCTCGTACTCCCTGGCGACCTCGCGCCACCTTTCCCAACCGGCGAGCACAGCCTCGTCGTGAGTCGCAGAGACCAGACCGCAGCGTCGAAATCCAAGATCGCGATTGATATCGCGCGTCAGCTCGTCCCATAGTCGCATGGAGATCACCGAGAGCGCCAGTTCGCGCCGATCGCGGTTCTGCTGGCGGCACCAACCCCAGTTTCGGCTCGATTGTTCACAGGCGACGTGGCCCTTCTCGAGCAGAGCCACAGAGAGGCCACGCTTCGCCAGGAAATAGGCGGCCGTAGACCCGAGGATGCCGCCGCCGACGATGACGACGTCGACTTCGGCCGGGAGACGCTCATCGCTGTGAATACGTTCGACTCGGGGCGACATGTTCCAACCAACCTCGGCTGCCAAGAATGCGGAAGCAAAGTTCCGATCAGCCCTTCATCGCATCGTGCGCTCGAAAGAATGTGCCGAAATCATCTAGGACTTCGCCAGATGTGCGGGTTTTTGATCCCTTGGTCGATACGAACTGCTCAAGCCCGACCGAGTCCCAGTTCGGCGCAGGGCGGCGTATGGAAAGTAACCGATCGGATAGCTCCTGAACTTCTTCTCGCCGGCCGGTCGCCTTCGACATTGTCCAAGCGGCTGACGCAGTGACGTTGCAGGCAGCGGTGCAATGACGAGGTCTCAGATGCGAGATCGTCGGCTGCAACGCATAGAGGCAGTCACCCAGCGGCAGTAGCGTATAGCGTCGAAAAGCGACGATGACGGCCTCTTCCTCGACCGTGAGCACGTCGACCGAACCTCCGTCGGCCCAGTCGGTAGATCGAGAACACAGATCCGACTCTGCAACTTCGCGTCGGTCTTCTGGTTGATCCCATAGCGCTTCGCCAGCGCCCTCAAGCTCCGCGGTGCCTCCATCTGGGCCGCAGCGACGAATGGTCAAAAGGCCGTCACCGTCGGCGATCAGCGGCTGGCGCGCCAGAAGGCGATACGGTCCTGCAACCGATAGCCCTGGATAATCGCCGGCATGAACCACGGATTGCCGCGATAGAGCGGGATGGCGGAAGGCGGTCGAAAGTCGAACGCCGTGCGCGACTGCTCGCCATGCCCCATCAGCTTGTGGGCCGCACGCATACCGATCCATGGCGCCCAGACCACGCCCGAGCCGCAGAAGCCGGTGGCATAGACCATACCATCCTTCTCGAAGACGCGGGGCAGCATGTCGCGGTTCATCGCTACGTTGCCAAACCAGCAATGCGAAAGGCGCACGTTCTCCAACTCCGGGAAGAGGTTCACCAGGCCCTTGCGCAGGAGAAGTTTCGGGGCAATCGGATCGCCGACACGAGAACTGTCGCGCCCCCCCAGCAGAATGCGTTTTCCGTCAGGCGAGGGACGATAATAGAAACCGAGTTGCCGGTTCTCGGTGATCGTCATCAGCTTCGGCATCAGTCGTGCCATGACATCGGGCGCTAATTCCTCGGTCACGATGATCCGGCTGCGGACCGGAACCAGCCGGCGGCGCAAGAAGGGTGCGGCGCCGTCGGTATAACCGTTGGTACAGACCAGAACGTGCCGCGCATCCACCGTCCCAGCGGAAGTCACCACGCGAAAGCCCGAACCATTCCTCTCGATCGACTTGACCGCCGTGTGCGAATGAACCGTCAATCCGGATGCGAGCGCCACCCGCAGGAGTTCAGCGTGGAACTTTGCGGGGTGCAGCCCGCCAATGTCCGTCCGAACGGTTCCGCCGCGGTAGAAATCGGTGCCGATATAGTTCCGCTGCTCGGCATGCGGAACGGCGTAAGACTCGATCCCCAGTTTCTTCGCCAGCCTCTCGGCGCCGCGCGCCATCTTCTCATACTGCTCATAGCCGAAAGCGCCTTTGAACTGGCCGACCAGGCGGAAGTCGCAGTCGAGCCCTTCGGTCTTGATGAAGTCGTAGAGGAATTCGCGCGCGATCTTGCCCTCGGCCTCGATCGCCATGGCCTTCTCTTCACCGAAACGCCTGGTGATTGCGGCAGCATCCGGCCGGATGCTCCCGCTCGCAATCCCGCCATTGC
>NZ_RZRP01001150.1:0-1533 GCF_003997795.1 Mesorhizobium sp. M7A.F.Ca.US.005.03.2.1
ACAGTGGACGAGGCGCTCGCAAATGTGACACAAAAATCACAAGCGCATGGCTGTTGCGGCGAAATTGACGCTATATCAAAAGCAATGAATGCAGGAGAAAACCCCCAGAACCTGTCGGTAGGTACCGCATCCATCGGCAGGACCCTGCCTGGACCGACAGGGGCGCAAATGGGACCGTGTTCATCGTGTCGCAGCGTGATGAATTCTCTGGGCGTCAAATATTAAGCCGGCGATGGGTCGTAACGGGAAAACAAAAAGTGGATATAGTAGATATAGTAGGTAAATTTCCTATCGAGATCGTTGTCAGAGAAACTGTCGCAGAAATTCTCGCGGCAATCGATATTGGCATTTCTGAAGTAGAAAGATTGAGATACTCTGTATTTTTGGATTTCATACGTTCAAACTTGAAATCTGAATTTGATGAGGATTCTAAGGAAAAATACGGCGAATTCGTTGATTTATTTTCCCGGAAGATATCCCACGAATATTCATACGACCGTAGATTTATTTTTCTACTCTGGGGTCTTGTAGTGAGGAAAAGGTGGATGGACGGACCTGAGTTCGCGAATTGGGTCCTTGAGGTTGTTGAGAGTTATTTTGAGAGTAGGGGCTGGGAAATTAGCAACGTCTACAACAATGTTTTTAACGCACTTTCGAACCGAAAAATGGACTGACTTTCTGGCAATTGCGAATTGCGGTGACAGTGCACTTTTAACCACGCTCGCTTGACCATCGCTTTGGGCGAACCCAAAACCCGGCCTGATCGCGAAACAGCTCCGCTTCGGCGCCGTCGCGATGGACGAGAAAGCGGACATTGCTGCGCGGCAACCGAACCCGATGGCGACTGTCGGCGTTTGTGGGCAATGAGCTTTCGAGTCGAACCGCTTTCTCGACAGAATTGGCCGGCACTCGTGGATCTGTTTTCGGCGAGCGGGCCTGTCGGTCGTTGCTGGTGCATGTATGGCAGGATCGGCCCGGCTTACCGAAAGCAGCCGCCCGATCGGAATCGGCACGAATTTCAGCAAGCGGCGCTATCGGGCGATGTGCCTCAGGGCCTTTTGGCCTTCGATGGAGAAATGGCCGTCGGGTGGTGCCAAATCACGCCCATCGAAGCCGTGCCTTACCTGAAGAAAAGATGGATCGGGGCAGAAGATCGCAGGGAAGAGACATGGTTCATCTCCTGCTTCTACGTCCGCAAGGGCTATCGTCGCCGCGGGATGACGCGAACGCTGATCGAGGCGAGCATCGCTCACGCAAGACGACATGGCGCGAAGGCGATCGAGGCGATGCCGCTCGATGGCGGCAAGTCGCCGAGCGCAACGGGTAGTGGGTATGTATCGACCTTCGAGAGCGCAGGGTTTCAAGCCGTCGCGCACCGCGATGCGGCCCGCCCGCTGATGAGGCTTTCGCTGTCATGAGCGTTGACGGTGAACGAATTTCGGTGACAGAATTACGGTGACAGTGCACCATTTGCTATGTTCGCCCGCCATTATAAAGCGCGGCGCATGATGGGTTACCCTCCCCTCGATGGGG
>NZ_RZRP01001151.1:0-1526 GCF_003997795.1 Mesorhizobium sp. M7A.F.Ca.US.005.03.2.1
CAAGACTAGCGAGGACACCAAGGGAAAGGCATTTCCCGCCAAGCCGGCGGAGGTCATCGCCTTCACTGCCAAGGCACGGCGCCGCTTCGAGCCGCTCGCCATCGCCGGCAAACTGGCGAGTGCGCTGGTGCCGCCCATCATCGTCATCGCGCTGATGCTGGTCGTCTGGCAGATCGCCTGTTCGTCGCCGACATCGAGCCTGCCGCCGCCGACCCAGGTGTGGAACGAGGCTTACGACCTGATAGCGCATCCGTTCTTCGACAATGGCCCGCAGGATATAGGTCTGGCCTGGCGCGTGCTGATCTCGCTGCAGCGCGTCGCCGTCGGCTTCGGCCTGGCGGCGGTCGTCGGCGTCGCGCTCGGTGCGCTGGTCGGCCAGTCGATCTGGGCGATGCGCGGCCTCGACCCGGTGTTCCAGATCCTGCGCACGGTGCCGCCGCTGGCTTGGCTGCCGCTGTCGCTGGCGGCGTTCCGTGATTCCAGCCCGTCGGCGATCTTCGTCATCTTCATCACCTCGATCTGGCCAATCATCATCAACACCGCGGTCGGCGTGCGCAACATTCCCGAGGACTACCGCAACGTCTCGCGCATCCTGCGGCTCAACCAGTTCGAATTCTTCGTCAAGATCATGGTGCCGGCCGC
Organism: Mesorhizobium sp. M7A.F.Ca.US.005.03.2.1; assembly: GCF_003997795.1. Classification (NCBI taxonomy): domain Bacteria; kingdom Pseudomonadati; phylum Pseudomonadota; class Alphaproteobacteria; order Hyphomicrobiales; family Phyllobacteriaceae; genus Mesorhizobium; species Mesorhizobium sp. M7A.F.Ca.US.005.03.2.1. Next base: position 643 of record NZ_RZRP01001151.1, read on the forward strand.
CGCGCCTTACATCTTCACCGGCTTGAGGATCGGCATCGGCCTATCCTGGCTCGCCATCGTCGCCGCTGAAATGCTGACTGGCGGCGTCGGCATCGGCTTCTTCATCTGGGATGCGTGGAACTCGTCGCGGCTGCCCGACATCATCGTCGCGCTCGCCTATATCGGCGTCACCGGCTTCTGCCTCGACCGGCTGGTCGCGGCGGTCGGCGCCTTCGTCACCCGCGGCACAACAGCAAAGTGAGGAGAGGGGCGATGACGGCCTATCTGAAGCTCGACCATATCGACAAATCCTTCACGCGTGGTGCCCAGGTCAGCGAGGTGTTGAAGGACATCAGGCTGACCATCGACAAGGGCGAATTCGTCTCCATCATCGGCCATTCCGGCTGCGGCAAGTCGACCCTGCTCAATCTGATCGCCGGGCTGACCAAGGTGTCGGCCGGCGCCGTGCTGCTCGAGGACAAGGAGGTCGACAGCCCTGGACCGGAACGCGCCGTGGTGTTCCAGAACCACTCGCTGCTGCCGTGGCTGACCGTCTACGAAAACATCAACCTGGCGGTGTCGAAGGTCTTCGGACGTTCGAAGAGCAAAGTCGAGCGGCATGACTGGATCATGCGCAATCTCGACCTCGTGCAGATGGCGCATGCCAAGGACAAACGCCCGGCGGAAATCTCCGGGGGCATGAAGCAGCGCGTCGGTATCGCCCGGGCGCTGGCGATGGAGCCGAAGATCCTGCTGCTCGACGAGCCGTTCGGCGCGCTCGATGCGCTGACGCGGGCCCATCTGCAGGACGCGGTGATGGACATCCATTCCAGGCTCGGCTCGACGACGATCATGATCACCCATGACGTCGACGAGGCGGTGCTGCTCTCCCACCGCATCGTCCT
>NZ_RZRP01001152.1:0-1521 GCF_003997795.1 Mesorhizobium sp. M7A.F.Ca.US.005.03.2.1
GCCTGAAACAGGAGCTCGGCGACGGCGTGGCATCCGCGCCGATCACCGACGCGGTCTCGGCGCTGGTCAATCTCGGCTATTCGCGCGACACGGCCGCCAATGCGGTGGCGGCGGCGCTGAAGACGGCGGGCGAGGATGCCGATGCGCCGAAGCTGATTCGCTTCGGGCTGAAGGAACTTGCGCGGTGAGCCGCCGCTTGTTCAGCCCCTTGCCGTGTGCAAGGAAGGCGGCATGAGCCTGTCGCCCCGCTTGATTGCACCGGAAAAACGCGGCGAGGATGCCGAGCAGACCTTGCGGCCGCAGACGCTCGACGATTTCGTCGGCCAGGCGGCGGCGCGGGCGAATCTCAAAGTGTTCATCGAGGCCGCCAAGAGCCGCAGCGAGGCGCTCGACCATGTGCTGTTCGTCGGGCCGCCTGGTCTCGGCAAGACGACGCTGGCGCAGATCATGGCGCGCGAGCTCGGCGTCAATTTCCGCTCGACCTCGGGTCCGGTCATCGCCAAGGCCGGCGATCTTGCCGCGCTGCTGACCAATCTCGAGGAAGGCGACGTGCTGTTCATCGACGAGATCCATCGGCTGAGCCCGGCGGTGGAGGAGATCCTTTATCCGGCGATGGAGGATTTTCAGCTCGACCTGATCATCGGCGAAGGCCCGGCGGCGCGCTCGGTCAAGATCGACCTCGCCCGCTTCACCCTCGTCGCCGCCACCACGCGGCTTGGCCTGCTGACCAATCCGCTGCGCGACCGTTTCGGCATTCCGGTACGGCTCAATTTCTACACGGTCGAGGAGCTGGAGCAGATCGTGCGGCGTGGCGCGCGTATCCTGCAAATGCCGCTCGGCAACGACGGCGCGCTGGAGATCGCGCGGCGCGCGCGGGGCACGCCACGCATCGCCGGCCGGTTGTTGCGCCGTGTGCGCGATTTCGCCTCGGTGGCCGGCGATGGCCATGTCGACCGCAAGATCGCCGACGAAGCGTTGACCCGGCTGGAAGTCGATGCGCTCGGCCTCGACTCGCTCGACCGCCGGTACCTCAGCATGATCGCGCGCAATTTCGGCGGCGGGCCGGTCGGCATCGAGACGATCGCCGCAGGCCTGTCCGAACCGCGCGATGCCATCGAGGACATCATCGAGCCTTATCTGATCCAGCAGGGTTTCATCCAGCGCACGCCGCGCGGCCGCATGCTGACGGCCAATGCCTGGCGCCATCTCGGCCTCGACGCGCCGAAGGATCTGGCGCAGCAGCAGATCAACCTGTTCCAGGAAGAATAGCGGCCGGGCGATCAGGCGCAGGTTCCGGGCCGACGAAGGATCTGTGAGCGGCCTGCGCAAAATATCCTCGGCTTCGCCGGTTTGCCGGCGCATTCGTCGGCTCTGGTGGCGGTGCCATCCCGGGGCAATCTCGCTCCGATGGTTTGCCGGAGCCATGCAATGATCACCAGACGCGGATTCCTGCGCTTCATCGGCGGGTCGGTTCTGTCGGTTGCCGCGTTCAGCGCCTATGCGGCCGGCATAGAGCCGATG
>NZ_RZRP01001153.1:0-1520 GCF_003997795.1 Mesorhizobium sp. M7A.F.Ca.US.005.03.2.1
GTGCCAAGCTCGTTGTACTCCGCCTCCCAGCGCGGATCGTTGTCGCCGAGCGCGACAAGGGCCGCCGTGCCGATCGAGACCGCGTCGACGCCGAGCGCCAGCGCCTTGGCGACATCGGCGCCGTTGCGAATGCCGCCGGAGACGATCAACTGCACCTTGCGGTGCATGCCGAGGTCCTGCAGCGCCTGCACGGCCGGCCTGATGCAGGCAAGCGTCGGCTGGCCGACATTTTCGATGAACACTTCCTGGGTGGCGGCGGTGCCGCCCTGCATGCCGTCGACGACAACGACATCGGCGCCGGCCTTCACGGCAAGCGCCGTGTCATAATAGGGGCGCGCGCCGCCGACCTTGACGTAGATCGGTTTTTCCCAGTCGGTGATTTCGCGCAATTCGAGGATCTTGATCTCGAGATCGTCGGGTCCGGTCCAGTCGGGATGGCGTGAGGCCGAGCGCTGGTCGATGCCTTTCGGCAGCGTGCGCATTTCCGCGACACGATCCGAAATCTTCTGGCCAAGCAGCATGCCGCCGCCACCCGGCTTGGCGCCCTGGCCGACGACGACCTCGATCGCATCGGCGCGGCGCAGATCGCGCAGGTTCATGCCGTAGCGCGACGGCAGATATTGATAGACCAGTTGCTTGGAATGGCCGCGCTCCTCCTCGGTCATGCCGCCGTCGCCCGTCGTGGTCGAGGTGCCCGACAGGGTAGCGCCGCGTCCGAGCGCTTCCTTGGCCGGACCCGACAGCGAGCCGAAGCTCATGCCGGCAATGGTGATCGGAATCTTCAACTCGATCGGCTTCTTGGCATGGCGAGAGCCGAGCACGACCGATGTGTCGCAGCGCTCGCGATAGCCTTCGAGCGGGTAACGCGAGATCGAGGCGCCGAGGAACAGTAGGTCGTCGAAATGCGGCAGCTTGCGCTTGGCGCCGGCGCCACGGATGTCATAGATGCCGGTCGCCGCGGCACGGCGGATCTCGGAAAGCGTGTAGTCGTCGAAGGTCGCGGATTTGCGCGGCGTCGTCGGCGGGTTCCTGTAGGTCATGCTGCCTCAATACGCGTCGGCGTTGTCGATATTGAAATTATAGAGGGTACGCGCCGAGCCGTAGCGCTTGAACTCCGACGGCTTGACGCCGGTGACGCCGGCGCGGTCGAGCAGGCCCTGCAGCAATTCCAGATGCTCGGTCCGCATTTCCTTGGCGATGCAGTCGGCGCCGAGGCTGTCGACCTTGCCGCGCACGAAGAGCCGCGCCTCGTAGATGGAATCGCCGAGCGCATCGCCGGCATCGCCCAACACCACCAGATTGCCTGACTGCGCCATGAAGGCCGACATATGGCCGATATTTCCATGCACGACGATATCGATGCCCTTCATCGAAATGCCGCAGCGCGACGAGGCGTTGCCTTCGATGACCAGCAGGCCGCCCTTGCCGGTGGCGCCGGCATACTGGCTGGCGTCGCCTTTGATGGTGATCGAGCCCGACATCATGTTCTCGCCGACTCCAGGCCCTGCCGAGCCATGCAC
>NZ_RZRP01001154.1:0-1519 GCF_003997795.1 Mesorhizobium sp. M7A.F.Ca.US.005.03.2.1
TCCTAGGGCGGAGCAAGGAGCGAAGCGACGCAGCGCAGACCCCAGGATGGCGAATTCCAGGTAGCCAAAGAAGATAATTCCCATTCTCCCCTCTAACTCGCAAAATCATTCCTCTACTAAATTTATAGAATTACCTAGCCTCATCCATCTTCCAACCGGCGAGGCCATTTCCGGCGCCGATCCGCAGCGAAGGAGAGGGATCAATGTTCAATCTAACGAGACGTGTTTTCGGCATCGGCCTGCTGGCGGCGACGGTTGCCGTGTCGTCCGGCGCCACGGCGCAGGAGCTGAAGCAGTTCAGCATCGGCTATCAGAAGACCGGCCTGCCGGTGATCGCCAGGCAGCAGCAGGTGATCGAGAAGGCACTTGAAGACAAGGGCGTGACGGTCAAGTGGGTCGAGTTCACCGCCGGTCCGCCGCTGGTCGAGGCGCTCAATGTCGGCGCCATCGATGTCGGCTGGACCGGCGACGCGCCGCCGATCTTCGGCCAGTCGGCCGGTGCCAACATCGTCTATGCCGCAGCGCTGCCGTCGAATGGCGAGGGCGAGGCGATCTTCGTCAAGCCGGCGTCGCCGATCCAGTCGGTCGCCGATCTCAAGGGCAAGCGCGTCGGTGTCGGCAAGGGCACCAGCGCGCACAATCTGCTCGTCGCCGCGCTGGAGAAGGCCGGCATCCCGTTCGACCAGATCACGCCGGTCTATCTCAGCCCGGCGGATGCGGCCGCAGCCTTTGCCAGCGACCAGATCGATGCCTGGACCGTCTGGGATCCGTTCTTCGCCATCGCCGAAACCCGCTACCAGCCGCGTGTGCTGGCCCGCTCCAGCGAGGTGCTGAAGGTCAACACCTATTTCCTCGCCAACAAGGACTTCGCCAAGGCGCATCCCGAAACCGTCACCACAACGATATCAGCCTTGGGCGAGGCGGCGAAATGGGCCGACCAGAACCGCGACAAGGTGGCCGCGGCGCTGCATGAGGTGACCGGCGTGCCGCTCGACGCGCAGATCATCGCCGCCAACCGCACCAAATTCGGCGTCTTCCCGATCACCGACGAGATCATCGCCGGCCAGCAGGCGACCGCAGACCGCTTCTTCAAGCTCGGGCTGATCCCGAACGCGGTCCGCATCTCCGACGCGGTGTGGACGGCACCCGGCAACTGACTTGTCCCCTGACGGCGCCGGGTGAGAACGCCCGGCGCCATTTGCGTTCGCACCCATATCTCCAGGAGATCCGCCCGTGACTGTGCCAGACATGACCGCGCCTGCCAGCACCGCACCGCTCGATTTCTTCTGGTTCATCCCGACGCATGGCGACGGCTCCTATCTCGGTTCCGAGGAGCAGCAGCGGCCGCCCGAATTCGGCTACTTCAAGGAGATCGCGCAGGCGGTCGACCGGCTCGGCTTTCCCGGCGTGCTGTTGCCGACCGGCCAGAATTGCGAGGATTCCTGGATCACCGCGACGGGCCTCGCGACACTCACCGAAAAACTGAAGTTCCTGGTCGCGCTGCGGCCGGGCGTGACGA
>NZ_RZRP01001155.1:0-1518 GCF_003997795.1 Mesorhizobium sp. M7A.F.Ca.US.005.03.2.1
GCCGCTATGCGGGGCACAGCAGACCTCCTTGGTCATTGGCGGCGTGTTCAACTCCGGCATCCTGGCGACCGGCCCGGTGCAAGGCGCACATTTCGACTACCGCCCCGCCAGCCATGACGTGCTCGACCGCGTCGGCGCAATGGAGAGGATCGCCGCCGAGGGTGGCTATCCGCTCGCCGCCGCAGCGTTCCAATTCCCCTTGCATGAAGCTGCCGTCGCCACCGTACTGACCGGCACCGCCAAGCTGGCAAATCTGACGCGCAACCTCGAGCTGCTCGACATCGACGTACCGGAAACGGAATACGCCAAATATCGTCCCTACACGCTGGTGCAGGAGCTGGCGTGAAACTTCATGTTCTTGCGGCACATGGAGGAATGGATATTCCATATTGACGAATTGGTGGAATTAATATTCCATACGTTCCCAGAACGGAACGGAAGCGTGACGGCGCCAATGGGAGAACAGGGCGGGGGATCTGCCTCTGCCAGACCTCGCAACGACTGGTCAAACACCGCTTGCATCGATCTGTTCGATGCACTATCAAAACAGGGCAACTGTTTTTTATTGATAAAGTTCTGTTTGGGACCGCGCCTATCCGGACGGAGCTTCCGTATCGTTCACCGGGCGACTTAGGGAGGAAACCTCATGAAATTCGTGACCAGCATTCTCAACCGCCGCGCCGTCATGACGCTGGCAGCAGCTTCAATGCTCGCCGGCGTCATGCATTCGGCGCCGGTTTCGGCGGCGGACGTCACCATTCCGATCATCGTCAAGGACACCACGTCCTTCTACTGGCAGATCGTTCTGGCCGGCGCCCGCAAGGCCGGCAAGGATCTCGGCGTCAACGTGCCGGAACTCGGCGCCCAGGCTGAAACCGACGTCAACGGCCAGGTCTCGATCCTCGAGAACGCCGTTGCCAGCAACCCGGCGGCCATCGTCATTGCGCCGACCGAGTTCAAGGCGCTCGGCAAGCCGATCGATGAAGCCGCTGCCAAGGTGAAGGTCATCGGCATCGACTCCGGTGCCGACTCCAAGGCCTTCACCTCGTTCCTGACCACTGACAATGTGCAGGGCGGCCGCGTCGCTGCCGACGGCCTCGCCGCCGCCATCGGCGCCGCCAACGGCGGCAAGATCGAGGGCGACGTCGCCCTGATCACCAACGCACCGGGCGCCGGCTCGCTCGAACAGCGCAAGCAGGGCTTCACCGAACAGCTGGCCGCCAAATATCCGGGCCTCAAGCTGGTTGCCGACAAATATGCCGACGGCCAGGCCACCACCGGCCTCAACATCGCCACCGACCTGATCACCGCCAACCCGAACCTCAAAGGCATCTTCGCTTCCAACCTGATCATGGCGCAGGGCGTCGGCCAGGCCGTCGCGGAAAACAACCTAGGCGGCAAGCTGGCGCTGGTCGGTTTCGACAGCGACGAGAAGCTGATCAAGTTCCTCAACGACGGCGTCATTTCCGCCCTCGTCGTCCAGGATCCGTACCGGACGGGCTATGACGGCATCAAGAC
>NZ_RZRP01001156.1:0-1514 GCF_003997795.1 Mesorhizobium sp. M7A.F.Ca.US.005.03.2.1
GCCGGGCATCATGTCGGCGGATGCGGCGTTCGCCTATCTCCGGCGCCACGCTGTGCTGGTCGGCCGCCGCATCATCGTCGCCACCAACAATGACAGCGCCTATGAGGTGGCGGGGGCGCTTGCCGAGGTCGGCGCCGAAGTCAGGCTTGTCGATATCCGGCGTGACGGCACGCCTGCGGCGGCGGCCAATGTCCGGCTGATCAAGGGGCGTTCTCTCGCATCCGCCAGCGGCAAGCTGCGCGTCGACGGCGTGACGCTCGACGACGGCACGAGGTTCGATGCCGATTGCGTTGTGGTCTCGGGCGGCTGGACGCCGACCATTCATCTCTTCGGCCAGGCCAAGGGCAAGCTCGCCTGGAGCGATGCGCGCGCGGCCTTCCTGCCGGGCGAACCGGTCGGCGGTATCGCCGTGGTCGGCGCCGCAGCCGGCGCGGTCTCCTTGTCGGAGGTGTTTGCCGGCGTGGAAAAGGCATTCGCCGGCAAGGAGAACGCGGCAACACCACGCAGCACCGGGCCGGAGGCGACGGACGGCATTCTCCCGGCCTGGCCGATGCCGGGCTCGAAAGGCCGCATCTGGATCGACTACCAGAACGACGTGACGGTGAAGGACGTCGAGCTGGCCGCACGCGAAAACTTCGTCTCGGTCGAACATCTGAAGCGCTACACCACGCTCGGCATGGCGACCGACCAGGGCAAGACCTCCAACGTGCCCGGCCTGGCGCTGATGGCAGGGATTACCGGCCGCACGGTGCCGGAGGTCGGCACCACCACCTACCGGCCGCCGTTCACGCCGGTGCCGCTGGCAAGCTTTGCCGGCGCGCGCGTCGGTGAGTTGATGGCGCCGGTACGGCGGCTGCCGCTCGAAAACGTCCATCGCGCCAGCGGCGCTGTCTTCCAGGAATATGGCGGCTGGTTGCGGCCTGCTCATTATGGCGGCAACGCGGACGCGGAACGTTCGATCGCGGACGAGGCGCGACGTGCGCGCCAGTCGGTCGCGCTGTTCGATGGTTCGACGCTCGGCAAGATCGAGGTGATCGGGCCGCAGGCGGCGGCGTTCGTCGATTTCCTCTACTACAACACCATGTCAACATTGAAACCGGGCCGCTGCCGCTATGGCTTCATGCTGTCTGAGAACGGCGTGGTCTTCGACGACGGCGTGCTGGTGCGGCTGGACGAGCATCGCTTCGTCGTGTCGTGCTCGTCCTCGCATGTCGCCGCCGTCCATGCGCGGCTGGAGGAATGGCGCCAGGACCGTTTTGGCCGCGGCGCCGTCTACATCCACAACGCCACACCGGACATGGCGACACTGACCGTTTCGGGGCCAAATGCCCGCAAGCTGCTGGAAAAGCTGCATCTTGGCCTCTCGCTCGACGATGCCGACCTGCCGCATATGGCGATCGGTCATGGCACTTATGCCGGCGACGAAGTCCGCATCGCCCGCGTCAGTTTCACCGGCGACAGGAGCTACGAGATTTCGATCCGGGCCGACCACGCCGAGCCGCTATGGGCGCATC
>NZ_RZRP01001157.1:0-1512 GCF_003997795.1 Mesorhizobium sp. M7A.F.Ca.US.005.03.2.1
GTCGATCAGCGTGATCAGTCCACCGGGGTGGCTCGAAGTCGAGCCACCGGGATGGCGCAGCACATGGCGCTTGCCGCGCCCGCGCTCGGCGGAGAGATCGGCCAGTGCTGAAGCAACCTTGTCGAGATCGGCGCCGACCAGATGCGCCGCACCCAGCACCGCCAGCACGTTCTGCACCATATGGCGGCCGGGCGCGCCGATCCGCGCCGTCACTTCGTGGCCGCCGATCCTGGCGGTGATGTCGGAATGATCGGCATGCAGTTCGCATTTGGTGAGCTTGAAGGTAGAGCGCGCATTCTCGCCGAAGCCGTAGACGTGCTCGACACCGGCGGCATGGGCCATCTTGTCGAGCATCTTGAAGCGGGCATCGTCGCGGTTGAGGACGGCGGCCCCCTCGGGCTCCAGCCCCTCGAAAATCTCGGCCTTGGCCTTGGCGATCTCGTCCAGATTGCGGAAAAAGCCGAGATGCGCCGCCGCGATCATGGTGACGATGGCGACATGCGGCCTCACCATCTTGACCAGCGGACGGATCTCGTCGGGATGGTTCATGCCGATTTCAAACACGGCATAGTCGCAATCATCAGGCATCCGCGCCAAGGTCAGCGGCACGCCCCAGTGATTGTTGAAGGACTGCGCCGAGGCATGCACCTTGCCTACGGCTTGCAGCACATGGCGCAGCGCTTCCTTGGTGGTGGTCTTGCCGGCCGAACCGGTCACAGCGATGATTTTCGCGCTCGAGCGGGCGCGCGATGCAACTCCAAGCTTTTCCAGCGCGACCAGCACGTCCTCGACGACGATGATCGGCGCTGTCAGCCGGCCGAGCGACGGCAGCTTGCCTTCGGCCACCACCAGCACGCCAGCGCCAGCCTTGATGGCGGCGGTTGCGAAGTCATGGCCGTCCATCGCCTCGCCCTTGATGGCGAAGAAGGCGTCGCCCGGCTGCAGGCTGCGGCTGTCGATCGAAATGCCTGAAATGCCATCCGGCATCGGCCCGAGCGGCCGCCCGTCCATGGCGGCAACCAGCGCTTCGGAGGTCCACAGCAAGCTCATGCTGCGCGCTCCGTGAGTGCCGCGCGGACTTCCTCATGATCGGAGAAATGCAAGGTCTCGGAGCCGATCGTCTGGCCTTCCTCGTGGCCTTTGCCGGCCACGATCAGCGTGTCGCCGGCATGCAGCATGGCGACCGCTTCGTGGATCGCCTGGCGCCGGTCGCCGATCTCGATGGCACCTGGAGCAGCGGCCAAAATAGCGGCACGGATCGTTTCCGGCACTTCGAAGCGCGGATTGTCGTCGGTGACGATGACGACATCGGCAAGCCGCGTCGCGATTTCGCCCATGATCGGCCTTTTTCCCCGGTCGCGGTCGCCGCCGCAGCCGAACACGACGATGACGCGGCCGGTGGTGAACGGCCGCACCGAGGCCAGCACGTTTTCAAGCGCGTCCGGCTTGTGGGCATAGTCGACATAGACCGGCGCGCCATTGCCGGTGGTGCCGACGAGGTCGAGCCGGCCC
>NZ_RZRP01001158.1:0-1510 GCF_003997795.1 Mesorhizobium sp. M7A.F.Ca.US.005.03.2.1
GTCACCGCCAGTACTGGGCTTGGCATCAACATGAAGCGCTTCTTCGACGAGCCAAAAAACTTCGATCTCGTGCTGTCGATCACCGGCCCGGCCATCGCGCCCTACCTCGAAAGCGGCGAGCTCGCGACCAGCGACGATTTCGACCAGATCCAGCGCCAGTTCGGCGGCGGCGGGTTTTTGACGTTTGCGCTTTGGTTCAACTGAGGGTGGGCCGTTTGAGGCCGCCTTCCCGCGAGAAATCTAGCATGGCAGGCAACGGTTTTACCGGAAACACGCGCGCCTTTTGTAGGCAGGTCTGCCGGCAGTCGGTTCGCTGCATACACCGCGCGGAGGCGCTGCGTAAAAATTAGCAGTGGCTGTTTTGCTTGACTCGGCCGCCAAAAACAGGCAGCAAAACCAGGTCGGAAGGGCGACAACACCACTTTCCTGGCCGTGGACGAAGGCTGATTTGGCCAAAATCCACATCTCGTCGTTGGTTTTGAGAGGAATTGATTAACCAACTTTGTCCATATTTTGAAGCAATCGGCAACCAACTACAGACGCGGCAAACGCGTCGGGGACCACCTGGGATCACTCACAGAATGGTCGTCGCGGCTCTCAAGGCCACGTACGGGGAAACCGATTGAAGCGAGATTGGTTGCATGGCGTTGTTGAGTACACACAAAAAAAACCGGGGACAGCGTGAGGGCGGCGAGTTCGTCGATGCTCCACGTTCCCCTTCCTTCAACGCTGGCCGGGTGGCCCGCTGGGTCGCGCTGCCTTGCGTCAGCACCGCCATCGGTCTTTGGTTGATCGGCACCATGGCTGGCCTCAGTTCCGTCGGCGCCTCTCTGTCGGCAACTTCGGTTGGCCTGCCCCAGACACTGTCGACACCGGGATCGCTCGCACTTGCCGATCCGCTGAAACAGCACTTTTTGAAAGCACCCTTCGTGCTGGCCAACGCCAATGGCGGCACTCAGGCCCTGCATGATCATTCGGTGCAGTGCGGCGCCAGCTGTTTCAAGCTGGCCAGGGTAAGCGCGCGGGCGGAAAAATCCGAACGCCTTGTAGCGCAGGCAAAGCCGATGCCCGCCGCCGTGAAGTCGAAGGCGCAGGAGCGCTTCGAACGCATGGAAGCGTCGCTTTCGCCGATGAAGCTGGCCGCTGCCTTTGCCGATGCCGGAAAGCCTGCCGCCAGTGCCAACACCCGCCCGGTGATCTCCACAGTCGCACCGCGAATTGCCGAGGCGTCGTTGGTGCCCTCCGTCCAGCTCACAGCCAGCCTGTCCGATAACATGCCAGTTCCGGCGGCCGAACGTTTCGCCCGGCTGGATACCGACTCGGTGGTCGTTCAGACCGCACCGCCTCCGATGGGCTTTGCCCAATCCGGTACGCCGGACAATTCGCAGTTGGCGCTTGCTCTGGTGCAGTCCCTGCCGGCCGATGACGAGGCGTTCGCCTCACCGCTGCCGATCGAGGAATCGTCAGCCGATGTCGTGGTTTCACCCGTCGAAACCCAGCAGGATCAACC
>NZ_RZRP01001159.1:0-1508 GCF_003997795.1 Mesorhizobium sp. M7A.F.Ca.US.005.03.2.1
CTGCTGGTCCTGCTCGGCTTGATGCCCGGCCTGCCGCTGTTCCCGTTCTTTGCGCTCGCCGCCGGCATGGCCGGTCTCGGCTACGTCATCCCGATGCGCGCCAACCGTGTCCTCGCCGAAGCCGAGGCGATCAAGGACCAGGAAAAGGCGACCAAGGTCGAGGAAGAGAAGAACTCGGTCAAGGCTTCGCTCGCCACCGCCGAGATCGAACTCTTGATCGGCAAGCAGCTGTCGACAAGGCTGCTGACGTCGCATCAGGAACTGGTTTTCCGCATGGGCAAGATGCGCAAGAAATTTGCCACCCAGTACGGCTTCGTGGTGCCGGAAGTGCGCGTCGCCGACGATTTCGCCATCCCGCCGAAGAGCTACCAGATCAAGGTGCACGGCACCGTGGTGGCCGAATACCAGATGCGCGTCGGCGAGATCATGGTTCTGCTCGGCAATCGCGACATACCCGAGATACCGGGCGAGGAAATCCGCGAGCCGGCCTTCGGCATGCGCGCCTATTCCGTCGTCGAAGCCTTCGCCGAGGATCTGAAGCGCGAGAACTACACCTTCGCCGACAACATGTCGGTGCTGCTCACCCACCTCTCCGAGGTCATCCGCAACAACCTGCCGCAGCTTCTGTCCTACAAGGACATGAAGGCGCTGCTCGAACGCCAGGACCAGGAATACCGCAAGCTCGCCGACGAGATCTGCACCACGCACATCTCCTATCCCGGCCTGCAGGCGGTGCTGAAGCTGCTGCTCGCCGAGCGCGTCTCGATCCGCAACCTGCACCTGATCATCGAGGCGATCGCCGAGATCGCGCCGCATGTGCGCCGCACCGAGCAGATCGTCGAACATGTCCGCATCCGCATGGCCCAGCAGATCTGCGGCGACCTCTCCGAGGGCGGCGTGCTGAAGGTGCTGCGCCTCGGCAACCGCTGGGACCTCGCCTTCCACCAGAGCCTCAAGCGCGACGCCAAGGGCGAGGTGCGCGAATTCGACATCGACCCGCGTCAGCTCGAGGAGTTCGGCCAGGACGCCACCAAGGCGATCAAGAAATATCTGGAAGCCGGAGAGCGTTTCGTCCTCGTCACCGCGCCCGACGCCCGCCCCTATGTGCGCATGATCATCGAGCGCCTGTTCACCACTCTGCCGGTGCTCAGCCATGTCGAAATCGCCAAGGGCGTCGAGATCAGGGTGCTCGGAACCATATCGTGAGCGTGCTGTCGCAAGGCGTCGTCATCGCGGCGTTCCTCGCCTTCTGCCGCATCGGCGCCTGTTTCATGCTGATGCCGGGCCTGTCCAGCGCCCGCGTCCCGGTCCAGGTCAGGTTGTTCATGGCGGTCGCCGCCACCGGCGGCCTGCTCGCCTTCCTGTGGGACAAGATCTTTCCTTTCGTCGACCCGCGCCCGCAGATCCTTGTGCCGATGATCATCTCGGAACTTCTGGTCGGCGGCCTGATCGGCGCCATGACCAGGCTCTACATGGAAGCCGTGCGTTTCAGGGGCTCGGCCATCGCC
>NZ_RZRP01000115.1:0-11097 GCF_003997795.1 Mesorhizobium sp. M7A.F.Ca.US.005.03.2.1
GTATTCAAGGCCCGACGCCAGGAGCGCAACAGCCGACAGCGCCAGCGGAACCCGCCAGCGCTCGGACGTCCATGTCAGGCCCAGCATTGCCAGAGCAGCCGTGGCAAACATGGCAAGGGTTGCAACACTGAGCGCGGTGCTGACCACCGCGCTGGATTGAAAGAGTGTTCCGAACATGGGCTTTCCCTAGACCTGGGCTCTGATGTGAGGGGCGCGGCCGTAGAGTGCGACCATCGGCAGGATCAGAAGACCGAAAATGAATTGTTGCCATTCGTATTTGAGCCCGATGCCAATCAGGAAGGCGCTCAGGACTTGCAGGACGAGAACCCCGATGACGGTGTAGCCATAGCCGCCATAGCCGCCCATGAGCGACGTCCCGCCGATCACGACTGCGGCCAGGGTTGTGAAGAGATACTGGTCGCCAACCCCTATGAACCCCCCTCCGCTCCAGCCCAGCAACAGGCATCCTGTCAAGGCGGCTGAGAAGCCGCTGATGGTGTAGGCGAGTGTCCAGTATTTGAACTCGGAGACACCGATCAGCTTGGCCGAGCGGCGATTGCCGCCCAGGGCGTAGATGTAGCGGCCGAAGGCGGAATAACGCAGGCCAACGATGACTATGACGGCAATGACAACCCACAACAGGATCGTTGGCGGGACAGCCAGACCGAAGGTACGACCATTCATCGCGGCGAGATTTTGCAGCCATTTCGGAACGGTCCCAAAGACGTTGCCGCCAAAGGACGATCCAATGCTGGTCAGAATCTGGACAAGCCCAGCGATCGCAAATCCCATTCCGAGGGTGAGGATCAACGCCTGACCTTGCAGCCGGTAGGACAGAACGCCATTCAAGAAACCCAGGGCACCGCCGATGATCAGCACGAACACCAGCGCGAGCCAGGGCGGTACGCCAAGGCCGATCAGGAACAAAAGCCCTATGTTGGACGCGCCGATAACAAACGGGATAGAGAGGTCCAAGCCGCCGAGCAACGCCACCAGCGTTTGCCCGACGCAGGCAATGCCCAGGAACGCTGCAAACAGCAGAATTGCTTTGATGTTGGCGGCAGAGAGGAACCCGTTGATCGTAAAGGAGCTGATCACGATTAGCGCCAGCAACACAATCAATCCAATAAAGGCGCTGCGGCCATGGGCGAAGCGGTTACCGACCTTGAACGCAAAGACCAGGATCGCTTCCAGCAGCAGGAAGGCAATCAGGTTGCCAAGGGATCTGAAGGACGGGACCGTGGCCGTGATCAGCAGATACACGATCAACATTACCGCCATGGTGATGATCAGGACCCGGTTGCCGACCCAGACGCCACCGGCGTCAGCCGGGGCTGCAGACTCGGTTTCAAGAGACGAAGACCGAGACTCGAAGATGACGGCGACGTAGTTGATCAGCCAGAACAGCACGGCGGCCAGAACGATGGTGTAGAGGATGACGATCTGGGCGCTGAGCCCCTGCCAAAACCCCAGGCCGAAGCTGATCGCCGCCACCACGAATGTCACGGCGAGGTTAAGCTATACCAAGGCGCGCGAACGCGGGATGAAGAGGCCGCCACTGCGGCTGCCGTTGGCGAAAGTCTGACTCATGGCCCGATCCCCAACGATTGTCCTGTCGCCACGATTCCGGCCGCGTGGCTTTGCTCGCCGACGACCAGGAACAGGAGCAGGATCAGTGCCGAGACGAAAACATAGATGAAGGCGCCAAGTCGCACGGAAACCGCTTCAGCTACGATGACGCGGACAGTGAACGTCAGCACGGCCAAGATGACGGCGACGCCGAAGACGATCCTTTGCAATGGCGTGAGATCGGGCAGAGTCGGCCCGCTCCCCGCCTGTACGGGCAGCAGCAGGTAGCGAGTCATCACGTCCGGATCGGACTTGAAGGCCTGGCCTGCGACGGCCGCCACGCCATAGGTATCGCGGGTGCTGACATACAGCATGATTCCGACGACCAGGCAGCCCAGAACAACGAAGGCCGCAAAGGGTGAAATGAAGTGGAGGTAGCGCCCGATGATGGGGACCAGCAGGGTCAGCAGGAGCGACAGAACGAGGATCAGCCCGTAGAAGAGCTGCGTCACAAAGGCTTGCGTGGACCCGAAATTGAACGTGGCAAGAACATAGCCGATAAGAAAGAGGTTGACCGCGCCCAGCAACCCCCCTGCCACGCCACCGCGTCCACCGGACAGGCTGACCCCGCCCAGCACCAGGGCGGTCACCGCCGTCAGCGTCATGGTGGTGCCCTGCGTCGGATCTCCGGACGAGATCAGCGCGGTATAGCAGATCGCGCCCAAGCCAACGAAGAGGCCGGCGATGACGTGGGCACCGATCCGCACCACATTGATCCGGACGCCGCTCGTATAGGCCGCACGCTCATCGTAGCCCATCAAACGCAAATTCGCGTAGAACGAGGTCATGGTGAACAGCAGCCAGGCCGCTATAGCCAGCAATACTATCAGCAAGATCGGTGAAAAGATCGTGTTGCCGAGGCCCCAGGACGACATCCAGTCCGGTGCGGTGCCGCCAGGTCTTGGGAGGATGACGAGATTGATGCCGGTCAGGGCCAGAAAGCCACTGAGCGCCACAATGATCGGCTGGACGCGCACGAAAATGATGATGAGGGCAAAGAAGAGCTGATAGAGAACGCCAATCCCCAGGGCGACCAGAAAGACGCCAAAGGGACCCGTGACGATGCCAAGGCCGTTGAGCTTGACGATCGTGACGTTGATGAAGGCGAGCAACGGTCCGACCGCAAGGTCGACTGTCCCACGTCCTGCCACAGCCAGAGCCATAAGCGAGAATGTCGCCAGAATCAGGGGCGCCGACACGATGATGGCGCTGCCGAACCCCGACAAGGAGACAAGGTTCGGCCCCCTGATGACCGCGGTGCTCAGGAGCAGCGCGATCAGCAGGATCGGGACCAACAGGTAGGTGTTCTGGGAACCCCTGGATTGGGACATCAACATTTGTCTTTCGTTGCTAGCGCAACCTAGAACTCGATGACCTTCCGGCCTTCACTGGGCCGCTCGCTGCGAGCGGTGGACCGGCTTTCGGAAATGCTCCGTCCGGAAAGGGCATTGCCTCCCTGACCGCGCCGCTCCGGATCGGCGCTGAGGATTTTCTTGAGGACGGGGGTGATGACCTCCTTGAACTTCGCCGGATCTTCCGATGTCGGGAAGTGGCCACCACCGAAGATGATGCATTCCGAATTCTTCACTTTTTCGGCCGTGCGCTGGGTCATTTCAGGCGTGCAGGCGAAATCGTACTCACCAGTCAGGAAGTAGATCGGCACCTTTCCCGAAATCTTCTGGCACTGGTCGCGGAAATCCGAATCGACGCTGTAGAAATACAGATCGCCCTTGAAGATGCCGGGGCCGCCCTGCGCATAGTACCACCAGGTCTCCCACCGGTAATCGTCAGGAGACTGCGGTGCCATCAGACCGAATACAGAGGTCGCGACCACCTCGCCACCATGGATGTGGGGGTGATGCAGCGCATCGATCCACCATCCGGGGGAATAGTCGCAGGCCTCAAGTGCAATAAAAGCCGAAAACTCGTTTTCATAGCGCAATGCGAGCGCCAGGCAGATGTTGCCGCCCATCGACTGGCCCATGAGGACCGGCTTGCGCAGATCCAGCGCCCGGCAGAACGCCACGATGAACTCACAATAGAATTTGGTTGTGAGTTTGTATTCGTCTTCCATCAGATGAAAATCTGCCGGCGGGATCGACTTGCCGTGCCAGGGCATATCGAAAGCGATAACGCGGAAATTCTGGCTGATGTCCGGGTCGCACAGCTGGTGCCGATACTGGCGTCCGTCCGTGCCGGCCGTGTGCAGGCACACCATCGGAATGCCTTCGCCGTGTTCCTCGTAATAGGTGCGGTACGTCTTGCCTTCGCACTGGACGTAGACGTAGCGCCCAACGATTGGATCGTGTGTATTCATGACAACTCTCCTGCGCTGCCGTTAAACTTGTCGCATCAGCGAGAGCATGCGCGTCAGCGCCCGCAGATTCTGCCAGAAGGGGAGCGAATTGCCCTCGATGATCAGCTGCTTGTGCAGCGGATGCGCCATCGCCCAGATGTCGTTGAACATCGGCGGTGGGGTTTCCTGGGCAAACTTCGACCAGGCGCTGCTCGGCGCCTTGAGCCAAAATTCGACTCCCATGTCATTGGGTGTGAGGCCTTGCGCGATCTTCTGGATCTTGCCGCCACGGACGTCGACGAGATATTCCGTGTCGTCGAAGCCGAGCACGAACTTGCTGGTGAAAAACCGCCCTACTACCGGCAAAATGCGGTCGTCATTGACCTTCCTTGCCCATCGCTCGATCCACTCCAGATCAAAGCTGCTCCTGCTTCCATATCTACTCATGCGATCCTCCTGATTGGGGAATTACCATGCCCGGTTTTTACGCGGGCAGAGACTTCTTTGCCGGCCCGTAGACTGCCACGAACGACGCCGCATCGATGGCCACAGGCATGACCGCAGCCGCAAATGCGCCAAGATCGGCGTCAGCTGGCAACTCGACCATGTCCGTCTTGAGCGCATAGAGGGTGAAGAAGTACCTGTGGGCCCGGTCCGGCGGCCATGGGCCGCCATATCCCTTGCCGAACCCTGGGATCTTGAATGTCACGAAGTCGCTGTTGAACTCAGCGGCGCCGTGCGGCAGTCGCAAGCTGCCGCTGGCGCCCTCAGGGAGCTCACGGACCTCGGCCGGAATGTTGGTCACCAGCCAGTGCGCAAACGAGCGGGGGAAATTGAATGCTTCCGGCAGGTCAGGATCGGTAACAGCCAAGGCAAAGCTGCGCGTGCCTTCCGGCGGTCCGGACCAAACGAGTCTCGGTGAAAGCCGGTTGTCCTCGGCGAACCGGTCCGGGATGACGCTGCCTGGCGCAATATCGGGACAACTCAGCACAAAAGATGGTGTTGCCGCCATAGGGTTTACCTCCTGGTTCAGCAGTGTCACAGGCCTCGGCATCGGCCTGCCCTGCTCGAGTCTGGGCTTGTGACTCTCGGCGACAGTCGCCGGATTGCCTGGGTCATTCTCGTTGGCCGCCTCGCCGGGGAGGCGCGCCGTCGCGCGGCGGCCAAACATGGCGTTGAGGATGGCATGGCCATCGAAAGGCGGTTCGAAATCCGCCGAAATGGCGCCATTGCGAAACACGTGAACCCGCGTGCACAGGTTCAAAAATTCCTCCAGCTCGCTGGACAGGAAGACCACGGCATTGCCGCGCGCAGCGAATTCCTTGAGGTTGCGGTAGAGATCAAGCTTGGCCCCGACGTCGATGCCGCGCGCGGGATCGTTGAGCACCAGAGCCACCGGCTTTTCCGCGAAAGCCCTGGCAATCAGTACCTTTTGCTGGTTACCGCCGGACAGCTCGATCATCCGGGCTCGGTCGCTGGTCTGCCGCAGGCTCAGACGTTCGCCCCATTCGCGGGCAAGTTGCCTGGCTCGCGCCAGCGACACCATGGAGACGGGATTGGCGCCCTCGGTCAGTTCACCCATTTGCAGGTTCTCGCCCGCGGTCATGGTTTCGAAGAAACCGTCGACCTTGCGATCCTCGGTGACATAGACGATGCCGTCGCGCACCGCAGGCCTGGGCACCCGATAGCGCACCGACTTGCCGAGCAGGCGGATCTCGCCGCCGTGGAAGATGTTGCGCTTCAACAGTCCGGCGACGACCTTGGCCATTTCGGTGCGGCCGGCGCCGACAAGGCCGAACATGCCGGTGACCTGGCCTGAAAACACCGAGAAGGAAGAGTTGCGCACCAGGCCGGCGCAGGACAGATTCTCGACCGAAAGCACCTTGTCGCCGTAGGGGCGCGCCGTGCGCTTGACCTCGCCATGCAGCGTTTCGGTGAGCGTGCGGCCGACCATGGCCTGCACGATCGAGGCGCGGGTGAAGCCCTTGGCCTCGCCGGACGCGACGATCTCGCCATCGCGCATGACCGTGATGCGGTTGGCGACGGCAAGCGCCTCTTCCAGCGCATGGGTGATGAAGATGACGGCGATGCCCTCCTTCACCAGCCGCTGCAAAAGTTTGAAGAAGTGGCTCTTCTCTTCAGGCGTCAGCGTCGCGGTCGGCTCGTCGAAGATGATGACGCGAGCCTTGTGGTGGACGGCGCGCGCGATCTCCACCATCTGCTTGTGCGCCGCGCCCAGCGTGCTGACCTGCGCGGACGGGTCGACCTGGAAGCCCATGCCGGCGAGGAACTGCCGCGCCTGAATGTAGAGGCCGCGCAACCGGTTGAACATCTTCTCTTCGCCGAGATAGAGATTCTGCGCTACCGTCATGGCCGGCACCAGGTTGGTTTCCTGGAACACCATGGCGATGCCGGCGCGCAGCGCTTCGGCGGGCGTGGCGAAGGACACATCCTTGCCGTCGAAGGTCATCTTGCCCTCGGTCAGCTTGAAGACACCGGCCATGACCTTGGTCAGCGTCGACTTGCCGGCGCCGTTTTCCCCGAGCAGCGCGTGGATTTCGCCTTTGCGCAGGTCGAAATTGACATTCTTGAAGGCCGGAATGCGCGCGAATGCCTTGGCGGCATCCCTGAGTTCAATGATGTTGGCGTCCGACATCGCTTAGCCTCGCTTGCCGCTGGCGGCGCTCGCCACGCGTACGATCCTCGATCCGCCGCGCGAGGCGACCAGCAGATCATCGCCCAGCTCGCAGGCGCTCAGCGTCCCGTGCACCTTGCCGTCTGCGCGCGAATGGAAACTCGACAGCGGCTTCATGTTCTGGTCGCAAAGAACCACCAGCCCGTAGGACCTTGTCACCGCGTATGGCTTCAGCACGTTCATCTGCTTCAACTGGCTGCCTTGCATGGGCTCGCGATAGTCGCGCCATGAGCCGAGCGACGGCGCCATCCAGTAGGCCTCCGGGACTTCCGCCAGCATGCGGGTGCGGTAGGTCTCCTCGCGCAGGATGAACTCCACCAGTTGGTTGCGCACGGAATAGAAGGTCAGCCAATAGCCGGCGTTGAAGGCCGGGGCGATGCGGGCGGGGTAGGCCGGCAGATGCTCCAGCACGGGCAGCGTCGCCGTGGTGGCAAGGTCGATCGCCAGCACGCGGTGGCGCCAGGCCTCCGAAACGTAGATGCGGTTGGAGCCGGTGGTGGCGATGCCGGCCGGCCAGGCCAAGCCGTCCCTGACAAGCTCCAGCCGGCCGTTTTTTAGATCGAGCCGCCAGACCGAACCGGACACGCTCTTCTGCATCAGGTCGCGACGCCAACCGCTCGCCGGCACTGAGGCCGAACCGTTGGCCACCAGCAAGGTGTTGCTGTCGAGGAAGGTGAGAGCGGTGATGCAGGAGAGGCGCCGAGCCTCCTCACCCGTCGCCTCGCGCCCGTCATGCAGGCCGCCGTGGACGACGACGCCCTTGCCGTCGATGGCCATCGCGGTCATGCCGCGGGCATGGGCGAGTGCGGTGATCTCGCCCGGAAATTCCTGCAAGGTTTCGGCATGGCCGTCGGCGCTAAAGCGCATCAGCCGGTTGGCGCTGCTTGCCAGAATGCCCTTTTCGGTGCGTACGAGATTGTCGGCCTCGGCGAGGCCGGCGAACGGCTCGGCTTCCTCCAGTCCTTGGTTGGGCAGCAACGGCCCGTCGAGCGTCGGCACGGTCACTGCCCACTCGCCACGGCCGAGAAAGCGGTCAAGAAGCTGGCTCAAACCGCTCATGGCTTTCTGCCCCAGTAGGAATCCGAGCTGAACCAGTCGGGATCGACGCCTTTCAAGGGCAAGGTGCCCATGCGGTTGTTGAAGATGCCGCAGAGATAGAGGATGCCCTTGTGCTCGCGCATCGAGGTGATCATCGGATGCTTCTCGCCGGCCTGGTCCCACAGGCTTTCGAGGATCTGGCCGTTCTCGTCGAAGCGCAGCACGCAGCCGGTGTTGAGATTGGGCATCAGCCACGCGTCTTCCGATACGCGCCGCGCCATGCGACGGCGGAAGCTCGGCATTTCAAGCGAGAGATCCAAGGCCGGCGTGCGCATGCCCATCAGGGCCAGCCAGTAGGTACCGTCGGAGGCGCGGTTGATGTTGTCGGGATAGCCGGGCAAGCCCTCGATGACGCGCTCGACTTGGCCCTTCTTCGGGCCATCGAAATAATAGCGGCTGATGCGGCAGGCCCAGCTTTCGGCGAACAGCACCGACTGGCCGTCGAAGGCCGTGCAGATGCCGTTGGGGAAGACGAGGTTCGACAGCAGTGTGCGTGTCGAACCGGATTTGGGATCATGGACGATGATGCGTCCGTTGCCGCGGCTTTCCAGCGCGTCGGCATACCAGTCATGCATTTCGAAGCGCACTGTCGCTTCCGAGAAGACGATACGGCCGTCCGGCAGGATGTCGCAGTCGTCGGCGAGCTTCATGGTCGAGTCGTCGACCACCGAGGTCAGTGAGCGGTTGGTTTCGGCGGTCAGCAGCTTTACGTCGCCGGCCGGCGAGACCTGATAGAGGCCCATGCCGGCGACGCAGATGACGAGGTTGTCGTCGCGGTCGAAAGCCATGCCGAGCGGCGAGCCGCCAATATGTGCGAACACTTCGCTATCGGTGTAATGGGGCGGCTGGAAGCGCAGGATCTCGCCCTGGCGGCTGCCGGTGTAGAGACGGTCCTGCCGGTCGAAGATCACATCCTCCGCGCCATCGAGAACGCCGAGGCCGATGACGCCGACGTCCTTCAACCGGTCATTCACCGCCATTGGCGCGCCGGGCGCGGTCGAGATCGCCTGCGGCATCTTGGCGAAGGTTGGCGAGATGTAGACGCTGCGCAGGATCTTGTGGCGGTTCTTCACCCAGCGAACGTCGAGAAGCACCGACAAAAGCAGCACGATGCCGAGGATCAGGAAATTGACCGGGCCGGGCACGGCCAGCGCAAGCAGACTGTTCGACAGGACAAGCACGAAGACGGTGCCCATCAGCGCCTTGGCGACCGAGCCGCGCCCGCCGCCTAGCGAGATGCCGCCGAGCACGGTCGCGGTCAACACCTGCAGTTCGAGACCGGTGCCGATGTCGGAAGCGGCACTGCCGATGCGGGCCGAGAAGAAGAAGCCGGAGAGCGCCACCAGTACCGAGCACAAGACATAGGCGCTGAACAAGATGAAGCGCACATTGATGCCGGCATTGTAGGCAGAGCGGCGCGCGCCGCCGACCGCGAACAGCCGCCAGCCATAGCGGGCGCGCGACAGCACGAGATGGATGATCAGCGCGATGACGACGAAGACCACAAAGGACGTCGGCACGCCCCAGATCGTACCGAAACCAAGAAAATCATAGGCTGGCGAGTCCGGACCGCTGGTGACGATCCGGGTCGAGACCTGGGGAAAGACGATGTCGAAGGTCGAGCGGTAGATGATGAGCGTCACCAGCGTGGTGAGAAACGCCCGCATGCGCAGGAAGCCAACCAGGAAGCCGTTGATGGCGCCGCAGACGACGCCGAGGCCCAGGCACGCCAGAAGGCCGGTACCAAAGCTCCACTGCTCGACATTCATCCCATAGAGCGTGACCAGCACGGCGAGCGCGAAGGTCGACCCGACAGACAGATCGATGCCGCCTGACACCATGACGATGGTCATGCCGAGCACCACAAGGCCAAGCTCGGCGGTCTGACCGCTGAGATTGGTCAGCGTCGCCAGATCGAAGAAGCCCGGCACGATCGAGCCGAAGATCGCGCACAAAATGACCAGCGCCATGAAGGGGATGACGCTGTCGATCCACTTCTTGGTCAGGATCTCCCCGACCACGTGGTCGGGGAGCAGGCGGTAGCGCCAGCGCACAAGGCTTTCAGCCATGCTCATCAAGGAAGTCCGTTACTTGAGCTCGTCCAGCTTCCAGCAATTCCTGCCGGTCGCATTGGCCTTGTCGACGCGGGTGATCGGGCCGAAGAAGATGGTCTTCTCGCTACCCGCCTGCCGGCCGGGCTGCTGCAGCAGCTCGGAAATCTGTTGTGCTGCGATCTCGGCCTGGATCGGGGCATTAAAGTTGAAGATCACGTCGAGCAGCCCGTTCTTGATGCTCTCGCAGCCCGTGGCGCTGCCCGCGCCATTGGTGACGATCGTCACCTGGTCCTGCTTGCCGGCGGCCACGACGGCGGCACCGGCGCCGACCTCGGCATTATCCCAGATGCCCATGATGCCGCACAGGTCCGGATGCTGCTGGAGGACCGTCTCGGTGATCTGGCGGGCCTTTTCGCTCATGTAATCGGCCGGCTGGTCGGAGACGAGCTGCAGCTCGGGATTGGCCTTCAGCACCTCGTCGATGCCGGTGCGCATGTAGATGTTGGCGGCACCCGTCTGGACGCCGGCGAGCCAGACCACCTTGTGCGAGACGGCATTGGGCCCGGTGCAGTGCTTGGCCAGTTCGCCCATTTCGAGACGGCCCATTTCGATCCAGTCGTTGCCGACATAACTGTCCGTCTGGGTGGCCGACTGCATGTTGACTTGCAGCACCTTGATGCCGGCCGCCTGCGCCTGTTTCAACAGGCGTGCGTAGGTCTGGACGTCGGGGTTCTGCACGATGATCAGGTCCGGCTTCTCGGCGATGGCGCCCTGCATGGCGCGAATGCCGGCATTGGTGTCGCCGGAGGGATCGCGCACTTCGAGGCTGAAGCCGTAGCGTGCCGCGTGACGTTGCCACACCACCACCCATGCCTGGTTGAGGTCCATGCCCTGCGAGATTGGCACGAAGATGACCTTCTTGCCCTTGAGCGCCTCGAGATAGGTGGAGCGGCCGACCTGATCGGTTTCCTGCGCCGTGGCGATTTTCGCCGCGCCCAGCAGCGCGAGCGCTGTCATGCCCGCGAGCAGGCAGTTCTTGAACAACTTCATGGTATCCTCCCAGATTTATGTCTCGGTTCTTGTTCAGATGTCGCCGCTTTGCGAGGTCTGCTCGTCGCGCGGATTGATGATGGCGTCGATCGCCAGCGCGCCCAGCAGGATCACGCTCTTGATCAGGTTCTGGCTGGTGTAGCTGAAGTTCAGGATCGTCATGCCGTTGGTCAGGATGCCGACCAGGATGGTGCCGACGATGACGTTGCGTACGCCGCCCTGGCCACCGGAGAGGCCGATGCCGCCCAGCACGACGACCAGCAGCACGTCGTAGA
>NZ_RZRP01001160.1:0-1508 GCF_003997795.1 Mesorhizobium sp. M7A.F.Ca.US.005.03.2.1
GTCCTTCAGTGTCGTCTCCGAAATCGCCATGGTCCCCGAGAGCGAATGGAGAATGCCGACCTTGATCGTGTCGTCGGCGGCCTTGGCCGGAGCCGACATCAACAGGCCGGCGGCGACCGCACCAGCCGAAAACATTTTTGTTATTGTCGAGAAATTACCCCTCATATTACGGACTCCCAAGCTAGTTGATTGCACTGCAACACTACAATGCAACCCCCATGCCAACCGCTCCAGCGATCCCGAAAGGGTACAAATAGTTCATAGATATCAGCGCCTTGGATATAGCGGCTTCCAAAACAAAGAGAGCCGGCCAGAAATCGATTGAGGGAAATTTGCGCAGCTTACACAGTTTTTGCCTAATTTTCGCTCATTCTCTGAGGCTGCCTAGATTTTGATCTCAATAGCGGCGCCTTGGGCGACCGATGTTGCGGCGCGGTGCAAAAATAGGGCAAGCTCGCTCTTCAAACGAGCGACGTCATGATTTCAGGGATTTCACGCTTTTTCATCGGCATACTGCTTCTGGCCGCAGCAACCGGAGCCGCGCGAGCCGATTTCAGCGATGGCAAGATGCCTGACGGCACCTATCATTGCGAAGTGTACCTGCTTGGCATGTTCCTCAGCCTCGGCGACATCACCATTAAGGGGAACGTCTACAGCGGCCCTGTCTACACCAGCCTCGGCGTCTTCGGCCCCGCTCAGCAAGGGTACAACTACCAAATGGATGCGAACGGCGTGATTTCCTGGCTGGGACCACTGGGCGGCTACACCGCCGGCGGCAACTCGCTGTCGCTGACCCAGGCGACGCTGGACGGCGAAACCGTGCCCTCCTTCGACATCATCATGAAGCAACCCGACGGCGCCTTCACCGCATCGACCTGCACCAAGCAATAAGGCGGCAAGAAAAAGGCGCGGAACCTTGCGGGTTCCGCGCCAGCAGTCCGTCGGGAGGATGTGACTAGATCGTCTTTGCCGACATCTGCGCGGCGATGTAGTCGGCCTGGCGGATCGCCAGCGACACGATCGTCAGGGTCGGGTTTTCAGCGGCCCCGGTAGTGAACTGGCTGCCGTCCGACACGAACAGGTTCTTGATGTCGTGCGCCTGGCCGTGCTTGTTGACGACCCCGTCTTCCGCTTTCTCGCTCATCCGGTTGGTGCCGAGATTGTGAGTCGACGGATAGGGTGGCGTCGGGAAGGTGCGGGTGGCGCCGACCGCATCGTAAAGTGCCGTAGCCTGTTTGTAGGCGTGGTTACGCATCGCCGTGTCGTTCGGATGGTCGTCGAAATGCACGTCGGCGATCGGCATGCCGTGCGCGTCCTTCTCGTCTGCATGCAGCGTGATGCGGTTCTCCGCGCGCGGCATGTCCTCACCGACGATCCACAGGCCGGCCATGTGGTCGTAGTGATCGAGTGCGGTGGTGAACGAGCGCCCCCAGGCGCCCGGATCGAGGAATGCGGCCATGAACGGCAGGCCGAGCGACAGCGTCTCGAACTCGTAGCCGCCCACGAAC
>NZ_RZRP01001161.1:0-1506 GCF_003997795.1 Mesorhizobium sp. M7A.F.Ca.US.005.03.2.1
GAGTATGATTGTGTTCATGATGACAGGGCTCCTTTTTAGCCGCGTGGCGACCTTTAGTTGGCATTCCGCAGCCGGATTTCGATCCGACATGACGGGCCTTTTGAGAACGCACCTCGAGCCGGTAATGTTCCAGTCGGCAGCCACGTCGGCGTTGGACATTCTGGCTATCCCGAGGTTGCGACTTTAATCTACTAACTTGGTAGAATTTAGAAAAAACAGTTTTGCGGCTTTTCTCGCCGGGCGCTAAAAGAGCCACAAATCAAGGCCTGCGACAGCAGCTTGAATCCGCTCTATCTGTAAATGAGAAATATTTTTCTCTTGGCCGGGATGCTTTCAGAAAAGCAATTGCATCCCGATAAGGGATGCGCGAGTGCGTTCCTTCTGGTTTCTCGCGCTCGCGCGTAGAACTGCAGCTCATTGAGGATTCCGCTCGCGTCCATGTCGCACACTGCTCCCAAGCTCAACGCCTTCCCCGTGTTCATGCGGGTTGAGGGCGAAGCTGTGGCCATCGTCGGGGGCGGCGAAGAGGCGCTGGCCAAGGCGCGGCTGATCGGACAGTCGAGCGCGGTCCTGCGGATCGTCGCGGAACATGCCGAGCCCGACCTGCTCGCCTTCGTCGCCCAGGCCGGCGCGACGCATTTTGCCGCGGCTTACGAGGCGTCGCAGCTCGAAGGCGCGGTCATGGTGTTTGCCGCCAGCGGCGACGAGGAACTCGACCGCCGGGTGGCCGCGGATGCGCGCCGCCTAGGCATTCCGGTCAATGCCGTCGATCGGCCCGAGCTTTGCGATTTCTTCACCCCGGCGCTGGTCAACCGCGCGCCGGTGGCCATCGCCATCGGCACCGAGGGTGCAGGCCCGGTGCTTGCCCAAATGTTGCGCGGCCGCATCGACCGCATGCTGTCGCCGTCGCTCGGGCCGCTGGCAATTATTGCGGCTTCGTTTCGCGGGGCTGCCGAGAAGCTGCTGCCGAGAGGCAATGCCCGCCGCCGCTTCTGGCATGATTTCTTCTCTGGCGCTCCTGCGCGCGCGGCTGAAGCCGGCCAGCTTTCGCAGGCGCATGACGCCGCCGTCGATCTTCTGCTGTCGAACACGCCCGCTTGCGGTCACATCGCGCTGGTTGGCGCCGGTCCGGGCGCCGAGGATCTATTGACCTTGCGAGCCCATCGTCTGCTGATGGAAGCCGATGTCATCGTCCATGACGCCCTTGTGCCCGAGGCGGTCGTTGCCATGGGTCGCCGCGATGCCGAGCGCCTGCCGGTCGGAAAGCGCAAGGGCTGCCACACCAAGAGCCAGGCTGAGATCAATGCGCTGCTGGTCGAGCTTGGCCGTGAAGGCAAGCGTGTCGTGCGGCTGAAGTCGGGCGATCCGCTGGTGTTCGGCCGGGCCGGCGAAGAGATGGCGGCACTTCGCGACGCCGGCATCGCCTATGAGGTGGTCCCGGGCGTCACCGCGGCCTTTGCCGCCGCCGCCGATTTCGAACTGCCGCTGACCTTGCGCGATGTGACC
>NZ_RZRP01001162.1:0-1505 GCF_003997795.1 Mesorhizobium sp. M7A.F.Ca.US.005.03.2.1
AACACCGCCACCGGTTTTACCGCCGGCAGCGGCGTGAAAGGTCAAAACAACACTGCCAACGGCGTCAACGCAGGCACAGATGCGACCGGCGACGGAAACGCTGCTGTTGGCGCCGGCGCCGGCGCCACCGTGACCGGTGACAACAACACCGCAAGCGGCAACTTTGCTGGCCGCGGCGTAGAAGGTGACAACAACATCGCCAACGGTGCCTCCGCCGGCAATATCGTAGAGGGCGACAACAATGTCGCCAGCGGCACCCGTGCAGGTCAATTTCTGGCCGGCAACGACAACATTGCCATCGGCCAGAATGCCGGCAGCGGGACTTTGGGCAACATCCTAACGGTCAACAATTCGATCGCCCTGGGCGCCGACAGCCTCGCCGGCCAGGACAATGCCGTCGCCATCGGCGCCGGTGTCACCACCACGCGGGCCGGCCAGGTGGCGATCGGCGACGGCGCCGCCACCTACACATTCGCCGGCGTCAACAGCGCCGCCAGCAAGGCTGCCCAGAGCGGCCCGACCTACCTGCTCACCAGCGACGGCGCCGGCAATCTCGCCACATCGAGCGTCGACCTCGCCGGGCTCGAAGCCGGGCTCGGAGGCTTGACCGGTGAATTGGCGCAAACCCGCACCGAGGCCCGTCAGGGCATCGCCGCGGCCATCGCCATGACGACGGCGCCGATGCCGTCGGCGCCCGGCCGCACCAGCTGGGCCACCAATCTCGGCTACTTCAAGGGCGAGACGGCGTTCGGCGCCTCGCTGGCGCATCGGCTCGATCTTTTCGACGAGCCCTTCGCCGTGACCGCCGGCTATGCCTATGGCGGCGGCGAGAGCCACGCCGCCCGCATCGGTCTGGCGGGCGAGTTTTGACGGCGCAAGCCGCCGCTTGGCACGAGACAGCCGATCGGCCGTCCGTTTGCTCGCTGGAGCAACCGGCAATGGAGGCTCAAGCCCGCGATGGCGATCTGGCGAGAGGCAAGGGCATGACGGCGCGCAGGGCAACCAGACCGTTGCGGAAGCGGGTACCGGCGATGCTTCTGGCCGCGCTGTCGGTATTGGCAATTGCGCAACCGACCGTCGCGCAGTCGCAAGAGCAACAGCCGAAGAAAACGCAGAGGACCGCCAGGCCGGCCGAGCCGAAGCCGGCCAATATCGACCGCAATGGCGTGCTGATCCTGGTGCGCACCTCGCTTCTGGCGCTGGACCAGGCCAACAAGACCGGTAACTATACCGTGCTGCGCGATCTCGGCGCGCCAGGCTTCCAGGCCAACACCGCGGCAAAGCTTGGCGAGATCTTCGCGCCGCAGCGCCAGCAGGCGCTCGATCTCGGCGGCGTTGCCGTGCTGGAGCCGCAGCTGACGCTTCTGCCGCAAATCGAGCCCAGCGGCATGCTGCACATGGCGGGCTTTTTCCCCTCGGTGCCGATGCAGGTCAATTTCGAGCTGCTGTTCGCGCCGCATGAGCGGCAGTGGAAGCTATTCGGCATCTCGGTCACCTTGAGCAAC
>NZ_RZRP01001163.1:0-1501 GCF_003997795.1 Mesorhizobium sp. M7A.F.Ca.US.005.03.2.1
GGGCGGTGGAGCCCGAGCATTTCGACGACACCCGCCGGTCGCTGGCCGCCGGCGCCAGGGTGTCGAACGAACCCGGCCACGCGTCGATCTGCGACGCGATCCTGACCGCGGAGCCCGGCCTGATCACCTTCGAGATCAACCGCAGGAACCTGGCAGGCGGCATCGCCGTCTCCGACAAGGCGACGGCACAGGCGATGCGCGACGCCATGGCCTATCTCAAGCTGGTGGTCGAGCCCGGCGGCTGCGTGGCGTTGGCGGCGCTGTCGTCGGGCGAGATCGAACTGTCCGGCAAATGCGTTGCCGTGGTGCTGTCCGGCGGCAATGTCGATTTCGGCACTTATGCCGGGATCATGGCGGCGGCTTGAGACGAGATGTCCAAGGGGTCCGACATGGATCTGAGGCAGGTTTCGCCTTGGATCACTCCTCGCCCGCCTCCAAATCGTCGGCGGGCTGAACATGGTCATCTACCGCCCGCTCACGCGTTCTGAGCTGCCCGACGATACAGCATCCCTTGCCCGCACTCTCATCGGCAAGATCGTGGTGCGCGAACTGCCCGAAGGCATCGCCAGCGGCCGCATCGTCGAGACCGAGGCCTATGTGACCGGTGACGCCGCCGGGCACGGCTATCGGGGGATGACCCCGCGCAACCGTTCGCTGTTTCTCGACGCTGGGCACGCCTATGTCTATCTCGCCTACGGCATCTCCTACATGCTCAACGTCTCGAGCGAGATGGCAGGGGTCGGAACCGGCGTGCTCATCAGGGCGCTCGAACCGCTCGAAGGCATTGCGCTCATGCGGCTCAATCGCGGCATCGACCGCTTGCGCGACCTTGCGCGAGGACCGGGAAGGCTGGCCCAGGCGTTGCGGATCGATCGTTCGCTCGACGGGCTCGATCTCTGCCGCAAAGGCCCGCTATGGCTGGCAACCGACGAGCATCAAGCCGGCGACATCGCCCAAGGCATCCGGATCGGCATTACAAAGGATGCCGATCGCCCGCTGCGGTTTTACGTCAAGGGGAGCGCCTTCGTCAGCGGCCCGAAATCGCTCAACGGTTAGTGGCAGTTATAAACCATGGAGATTGGCGAAAGCATTTCTCCCTTCGTCATCCACGGGCGGAGCAAGGAGCGAAGGCTGGTAGCAAGACTGGAGGTCGTGCGGCGTCTAATCCAGCGTCCGCCTGAATCGTACCAATGCTACGCCGGCAAACAAAGCCACGAACACCACCAGCCAGCCAATCTCCGTTGCCACGGCCGGCAGTTCGGCCCCCTTCAGCATCACCGCGCGGGTGATGCGGAGGAAATGCGTCAGCGGGAAGATCTCGCCGAAGATTTGTGCCCAGTCCGGCATGCCGCGATACGGGAACATGAAGCCGGACAGCATGATCGACGGCAGGAAGAAGAAGAAGGTGAGTTGGAGCGCCTGCATCTGCGTGCGGGCGATGGTCGAAATCGTGTAGCCGAGCAGCACCAGCGCCAGCACGAAGATCAGCACGGCCGTCAGG
>NZ_RZRP01001164.1:0-1500 GCF_003997795.1 Mesorhizobium sp. M7A.F.Ca.US.005.03.2.1
TCCAGTATCCGAAGCGCCAGGTCGGCAACCGGATGTTCCAGGGCGATACCTCGCATCTGCCGCTGAAGCTCAACACGTCGGGCGTCATTCCGCCGATCTTTGCCTCGTCGCTGCTTTTGCTGCCGGCCACCGTCGCCGGCTTCTCGCAGACGACGAACCTGCCGGCGTGGGCAAGCACCGTGCTCGCCTCGCTCGGCCACGGCCAGCCGCTCTACATGCTGTTTTATGCGGCGATGATCGTGTTCTTCGCCTTCTTCTACACCGCGATTGTCTTCAACCCGAAGGACACCGCCGACCAGCTCAAGAAGCATTCGGGCTTCATCCCGGGCTATCGTCCGGGCGAGCGCACCGCCGATTATATCGATTACGTTCTCACCCGCATCACCGTCGTCGGCGCCATCTATCTGGTGCTGGTGTGCCTGCTGCCGGAGTTCCTGATCTCGGCGACTGGCGTACCATTCTACCTTGGTGGCACATCGCTTCTGATCGTGGTCAGTGTCACGCTCGATACGGTTGCGCAGATTCAGGGTCACCTGATCGCGCACCAGTATGAAGGCCTGATCAAGAAGTCGAAGCTGCGCGGGGGGAAGAAAGCCAGATGAGGTTGATATTGCTTGGGCCGCCAGGAGCGGGCAAGGGGACGCAAGCACAAAGACTGGTAGAAAAACACGGCATACCCCAGCTCTCGACGGGCGACATGCTGCGTGCTGCCGTCCAGGCAGGCACCGAGGTTGGCAAGCGCGCCAAGGCGGTGATGGATGCCGGTGAACTGGTGTCCGACGCGATCGTCAACGCGATCGTCGCTGAGCGTATCGATCAGCCCGACTGCGCCAAGGGGTTCATCCTCGACGGCTATCCGCGGACCCTGGTGCAGGCGGATGCGGTCGAGCAGATGCTGTCGGATCGCTCCCAGGGGCTCGACGCCGTCATTGAACTCGTGGTCGACGACAAGGCCCTGGTTGGCCGGATCGTCAAACGCGCCGACGAGGCGCAGGCCGCCGGCCTTCCCGTTCGCAAGGACGACAATCCGACCGTGTTCGAAGAGCGCTTGAGAGAATACTACAAGAAGACGTCGCCGCTGATTGGCTACTACTATGCCAAGGGCAAGCTCCGCAGTGTCGACGGCATGGCCGATATCGACGCCGTGACGGAACAGATCGAAGCGGTGCTCAAGGACGCGGTGCGGGGAAATTAACGATTGCACTTGACGGAGGCGGTTCGCTGCGGTATGGCGGCCCGTCTTCCTATCAGGCATGAGCTTTGCTTGTCCGCAAGGGCAGGGCAGCCGCATTGAACTGGAAACTCCCGCATGGGCCGGCCTCCACCGGACGCGGGGCAACTTAAGACAGCGCCGAGCCTACCTTGTTTTTGAGGATTGGCCGGCCCACATGGAGAAGGGAAGAACATGGCTCGTATAGCCGGCGTCAACATTCCGACCAACAAGCGCGTTGTCATTGCGCTTCAGTACATTCACGGCATTGGCAAGCGGTTCGCCCAGGA
>NZ_RZRP01001165.1:0-1496 GCF_003997795.1 Mesorhizobium sp. M7A.F.Ca.US.005.03.2.1
CAGCACCCACGACCTATTCCTGGAGGTCCGGCGCGTCCTTCATGCCTGAGAGTTCGGTCATTGGGCACAGCAGCCGCGGTCGCGCGGGATCGGAGATGTCGAGCTTGTCCCAAGGAATGCGGTATAGACCGTCGCGGCGGCGCAATCGGAAAAGATCCAGCACCGCCACGCCTATGGCCGAAGCCGAAAGACGCTCGAAAGCAGCGTAGACCCCGACGTGGAATTCGGTGACGACGAAATCGTCACCATCCCGTTCGGCGCGGATCTCCTCGATATAACCGACATTCTTGCCGCGCTGCGAGAGTACGCGCCGCCCCGCCAGATGCTCGAGATTGACCGTGATCATCATCAAGCTCCCGGAATGCGCCCGATGATATGGTCGCGCAACCAGTCCTGCCAGGCGAAGATCGACGTTTCTCGCACATCGATGTCGAACTCGATATCGATGCCGATATCTTTCACCTTGCGCCAGGCGATCCGATGAGGTTCGCCATGCTGCTTGCCACCCAGCTTGACCGCGAGCCGCGCCATCCAGCGCCCGGGCCGTGCGCCGAGGCGACGCGCCAGGGTGATGGAGCCGAGCTCGATGGCAATGATCCGAGGCGGCTTGCCAGGCCGCAACTGCGCCACCAAACCGTCGACCTTACCGACCTTGACCTGCTCGCGGTCGACCACCTGCTTGTCCAGGAGATCACGCAGCAACTTCATCATGTGCCTCCGAATATCTGCAGCGGGATGGTCACCACCGCCAGTACGAAGCCAAGCGCGATGATGAAGATGACGGCGGCATTTGACAAAATGCCGTTGCGATGCTCGCCGACATAACGTTTGTCGTTCAGCAGAAACAGGAACGGAACGACGGTCAGCGGAAGGCTGGCAGCCGTCAGCGCCATGGAAAAGATGGTGAGCCTCAGCGGGTCAAGACCAAGCGCGATGGGAATAGCCGCCAACAGCAATGATATCGTGTAGGTGGCGCTGAAACCCGGATCGTCGCGCGGCTTGCGATCCTCGCCCCAATTCCAGCCGAACCCTTGGGCCACAAGATAGGCCTGTTGCAACCCGACCTCGAGTGCGGCGCCGAAGCAGGCGATGGCGAGAGAAGCAACAAACAGCACGAAGCCCCAGAAGCCGAATATGGGGATCAGCATCAACGGCAGTTGGTGATAGTCGTCCACCTGGGTGACGCCATGCGTGGCGAGCACGAGAGCGGCCACGATCAACACGCCGATCGAGATGGTGCCCCCGAAGGTCATGCCCAACCCCGCTATGGCCCGATTGGCGCCGAGATAGCTTTTGTCCCACCGGTCCTCGATGGCCCCCGAGGAATAGAACATGAACAGGTAGGGCGATATCGAGGCGCCCAGAATGCTGACCGCCATGAACCAGTAATTGGCGGCATCGTGGACCGGCAGCGAAGGCACGGCGCCCCTTGCGACTGCCGTCCAATCAGGTCTCAGCATCACCGCTCCGACGACGAAACACAGCGTCACCAGACC
>NZ_RZRP01001166.1:0-1496 GCF_003997795.1 Mesorhizobium sp. M7A.F.Ca.US.005.03.2.1
AAACAATGCCCGCACCACCACCACCGCCGAAATTGGCGCCAGGATTGCCACCGTTTCCGCCAGCAACGGTGGCAATCCTGGCGCCAATTTCGGCGGTGGTGGTGGTGCGGGCATTGTTTTGAACGCCGGCGGCGACTTGACCAACCATGGCGATGTCCTCGGTGGCACGGGCGGGGCTTTAGCCACCGGCGGAACAGCCATTGTGATGGGAGATTCTGGCAGCATCGTCAACGACGGTCGCATTACCGGTGGCCGCGCCGGGGTTTCTGCATCCGCCGGTGCAGCGATCGACCTCAGAAATGGTGGGACGGTTTTTAACAGCGGAGTGATCATTGGCGGCGAGGGCAACGGTGGCCATGCCGGCGGCTCTAACGGCCCTGCTGGCGGAACCGGCAGTGGCGGCGCCCCCGGCTATATTCCCCTGACGCCCAGCAATGGAAACGGTGGTACCGGCATCGTTGGGGCCAATTTGGCGGTGCTTAACGTTGGGGAGATTACTGGGGGAGATTCTTTCTTTGGCCGGGCTAACGCCATCACCTTCACCGGCGGCGTCAACACGCTTTCCCTGCGAAACGGCTCGATTATCACCGGCAATGTCGTGGTGGAGAGTGGCGCGACCGGCTCATTGATGCTCGGGGACTATGACACGCTGCCTTCCACACCGGCCTTCAATGTCTCGAAGCTCGTGAATACGGCCACGGTAGGCGCGAGTGACGAGTTCGTCGGCTTCACGAGCTTTAACAAGGCCGGGACGAATACCGTTACCCTGACCGGCACGGGTGCGCAGGACTGGACCATCGATCAAGGCACCTTGGTCGGCGACACCAACAGCTTCGGCGGCAATCTCACCTTCTCAGGCGTGAACACCGGCGCCGTCGTCTTCGACCAGGCGAGCGACGGTACCTATGCCGGGACCATTACCGGCCCCGGCCATTTCGGCAAGGCCGGCGCCGGTACGCTGACGCTGTCAGGCGACGCTTCCGACCTCGCGGGCAACCTGGGCGTCATGGGGGGCACGCTCGACATCGACACACAGCTCACCTCTTTTACCGGGATCATTGCTACTGACGGAACTGATCCGGACGAGTGGGCAACCGCAAGAGTTTCAGGGTCGGCCACCTGGACTGCCGACGTCCTTAGGGTCGGGGATTCCAATGGGGATTCCAAAGGGAAAGGGAGCTTGATCGTCGAGA
Organism: Mesorhizobium sp. M7A.F.Ca.US.005.03.2.1; assembly: GCF_003997795.1. NCBI lineage: Bacteria > Pseudomonadati > Pseudomonadota > Alphaproteobacteria > Hyphomicrobiales > Phyllobacteriaceae > Mesorhizobium > Mesorhizobium sp. M7A.F.Ca.US.005.03.2.1. The sequence goes on from NZ_RZRP01001166.1 coordinate 1,194, forward strand.
ATGGCGGTCAGGTTTTCAACGATTCGGGAGTTGTGGCGTATGGCGCGGGCAGCACTGGCTCCGCGGTGATTTCCGGAAATGATTCGGGTTGGACGCTCGTTGATGCCATCGCAGTTGGTCTCTTTGGCAATGGATCGCTCAGCATTGAAAATGGCGGACAGGTTTCCAGCGGCAACAACGCCATTGTTGGTTGGGATGCTCAAGCCACCGGAATTGTGAATATTACGGGCCCCGGGTCGGTTTGGACAGGCGACTCCATCATTGCCGTTGGCGTCTTGGGCAAGGGCACGCTGACTCTGTCGG
>NZ_RZRP01001167.1:0-1496 GCF_003997795.1 Mesorhizobium sp. M7A.F.Ca.US.005.03.2.1
ACCTTGATCAGCGTCGACTTGCCGGCGCCGTTTTCGCCGAGAATGGCGTGGATGCTGCCGGCTTCGACAACAAGCTCGGCCTTCTCCAGCGCGCGTACACCGCCATAGCGCTTGGATATGCCTTCCATACGAAAGAGCGGAGCCGCACCGTCCATCGGCCCTCCCAGGGCGATTGTGGAATTGAGACAAACGCCGCGGCTCAAGCCGCGGCGCCGGGTGACAGCCAGCGATGATTTACTGGTTTTCCTTGGTCTGACCCATGATTTCCTGGGCGCTGAAATTGATGCCGCAGGTCGGGAAGGAATTGCCGACGAAGAAATTGTCGGATTCCTTGGGGAAGTAATCCGTGCCTTCCTTCATGTTCGGGTCTTCGGCGATCGCCAGCGGCAGCTTCACCTCTTGTGGCACCACTTCGCCTTCGAGTGCGGCGATCGCGGTCTTGATGGCGACAGCGACCTGAGCCGGGCCCGAGCCCGCGGACGAGCACTTCAGCCCGTCGGCTGAATGCGCGGCGCAGAACTTGCGGAAGCCGTTCTCGGTCTCGCCGCCAAACGGCACGAACGGATGCTTGGCGTCGATCATCGCCTGCACGATGCCGGTGTCGCCGCCCTGCCCGGTGATGCCGTCGAACGGACCGTTGGTGGCGATCGCATCCGCAGTCACCTTCTGCGCCACGCCGTCATCCCATTTGCCGGCGACTTCGGTCACGTCCCACTTCTTGCCGGACGCATCGAAGACCTCGTGGATGCCGTTGTGACGATCGGTGTCGACGGAGGTGCCGGCGACGCCGCGCACTTCCAGGATCTTGCCGCCGTTCGGTATCTTGCCGACCAGCCACTTGGCCCACAATTCGCCAAGACCCTTCTGATCGACATTGACGTTGATGGCGTCCTTGGTGTCGAGAATGTTGTCGAAGGCGACCAGCACGATGCCCGCTTCCTTGGCACGCTTGATGACCGGACCGAAGGCCGTCGGGTTCTGGGCGTCGGTGACGATGGCGTCATAGCCGGAATCGATGAAATTGTTGATCGCCGAGATCTGTGCCGGCACGTCCTCGCCCGTCGAGACGACCTTGAATTCCTTGATCTTGGCTTTGACTTCAGGTTGCGCGGCGTAGGCCTTGGCCGTCTGCACCATCTGGATGCGCCAGGTGTTGGCGATATAGCCATTGGCGAAGGCGATGCGGAACGGCCCTTCCTTCTTGGGATATTTGAAGAATTTGGTCTCCGCGCTCCACGGCGCGAAACAGTCCGCCTGAGCGGCGGGACCCGACACGATTTCGGGTCCGGCGGCCATGGCGGCCGAATTGAGCATGACGAATGCAGTGGCGGCAACGACGCCACCAACGAGTGACTTGATCATCGATAATCCTCCCGATTGCAGTTCTGATTGTTCGTTTCGCAATGCGAATTTTTCGCGCGATGGACCGGCACCTCCCGCCTTGCCATGCGCTTCCTCGGCCGCCCGTGATGGCCGACCCGGTACCTCCCTTGTCG
>NZ_RZRP01001168.1:0-1495 GCF_003997795.1 Mesorhizobium sp. M7A.F.Ca.US.005.03.2.1
GGTTTCTTCTACGTGACCAGCAAGAACAGCCGCACCAAGACCGACAAGCTGTCGTTCCGCAAGTACGACCCGGTCGCCAAGAAGCACGTCGAGTTCAAGGAAACCAAGATCAAGTAATCCGGGTTTCCCGCCGCAATGCCGAAACGCCGCCCAATGGGCGGCGTTTTTCGTTTGTAACAGTTGATTTCGTTGCATCCGAGCAGAGACTCCAGCCAAAGGATTGACCCTTAGCCATGGTTGCGGCACCCTTGGCCGTGGGTTGGGTGTCACGAATAAGGCGCCTATGGATGTCGAAGAAGTTGAAAGCTGCAATCATTGCAGCCCTTGTCGCTCTGGCTGCTGGCTTTGCCGTCAGCAACGGGCTGATAAGCCAGCAGACGGCCGATGAGATCAAGGCCAGGACTGACCAGGTTCTGACTGAGGAAGAGGCCGCACCGCCTGCACCTCAGCCTGACAGCCCCGCCACGCCTTCCACGGAACCCGCACCGCAGGCTCCGACACCTCCCGCCGCGGCACCCCCGCAAGGATCACAACAGGGTCAATGAAGAAGCCTCGCCAGGATGGGCTCCTCTCGTGCGATCGCACCATCTGAGTGTATCGTTTTAATACAATCGCCAATTGGTAGACTTGCACCACGGATAGGTAGTTAGTTTCAGCGTCAGGCAAAAAGGGGGGAAATGCCTCGCACTGGGAGAAAACGATGTCCGTACAAAAAGGCGACTTTCGAACCAACAGAGCCGACTACGTGATTGCCGCGATGCATGGCGGAGTGACCGCCGAAGACAGCGTTCGAGACGAGAACCTGGCAAGGAGAAAGAAGTCCCTGTGGCTGAAGGAGCGGCGATCGGCCAAATCGGCTGAAAACCCGTTGGACAGCTCGCCGCTGTCCAAAAGAAGCCCTCGCGGTTAGCGGTCTACAATCGCCTTCCGCGATCACACCATATCCGCACACAACCCACTCGCCCATATTGCAGGGGCCACCGTCGGTGTTGACTAACTCCGACGGTGGCCTAGTTCGCGGCGAAATGACCTCCGTTCTTTTGAGAAGACGGCGGGACTAAGGTCTTGCGCCCTAGACGCAAAGGTCCGAGCGATCCTGTTAGGTTCCGGAAATGTCTCTTGGACGTTCCGCTATTTTATCCAATTGAAATGTAGCGTTACCGTGCATGTCCCGCCCGATAGCGGCGCCTGATCCGGCTGCCCGCATCCGACCCGGCTGCGTCCCCTCAGCCGATGCGCTCGCCGCTTTTCGCATCGAACAGATGCAGCTGGTCCGGTTCGGCCGCCAACCGCACCACGTCGCCGGACTTGACGCCGGCACGGCCCATGGCAAAGACGCACAGCTGCTGGCTGGCTAGCTTGACGTAGAACTGCGTCGAAAGGCCGAGCGGCTCGACCACACCCACCTCGCCCTTCAACGCACCCTCGTCCGCCAGCTTGATATGCTCGGGCCGCAAACCGACGGTGATGGCGTCACCGTGGGTCAGTGGCAGGC
>NZ_RZRP01001169.1:0-1489 GCF_003997795.1 Mesorhizobium sp. M7A.F.Ca.US.005.03.2.1
GTCGCCAACACCGGACCGGAGATTCAGGAGCGGGGCGAGATCGGGCCGGAGCCCGAGAAGGTCAAGCGCCAGAAGTCCGGCGCGGACGACAGTCAGATGACGTTGTTCTAGCAGAGGGCGCGCGCGTCGGCGCCTTCATTTCTGGCGCCATTGGCGCCGGCCGCCCATCCCTTCAGGCAGCGCGGGGCGAAACGATCTTCTGCGCCGGCTTTTTCTTCTTGGCGGTATGGAGAAGGGCGGCGACGATCGCGGCCGGGCCGATTGCGCGATAGTGGTTGGCCAGCGCGGGCTGCTTGGCGCGGTTGGCTTCCTGCTTGGTTCGGGGCATGTCTCTCTTCCCTGGTAACATTTTCGTGTCTGCGTTTGATGGCCGATTCTGACCAAATCGTGACGCCTGCTGATCTAGCCGGCGAATGTTTCATGACTGTGCCGACATGTTTAATAAAATGTTTCAGTGCATCATTACCTGTGACCCAGCGACGGTTTTGCCGAAACTTGCGACTTGACGGCAACACAAGCCAAGGCGATAAAGCCGCCCATGAAAACGTCTTTCGCCATTTGTGGCATTTGCATTATTGGCTAGCCTCGCGCTGGTCCGGACGTTTTCGCCTCATCTCTCCCCAGATTGGACAAACGCCCCGGCCAGCAGGCTGGAGCCTGATTTGCGTTCGCGCAGGGCTGGCTTCGTCGAATTGAGTTCTGAACCGGGAAGGCACGAATGTCCGACGCATCGCAGGGCCTGCGCCTCTACAACACGCTGACGCGGACGAAAGAGGATTTCGTCCCGATCGATCCGCTGAACGTGCGCATGTATGTCTGCGGCCCGACCGTCTACGACTTTGCTCATATCGGCAATGCCAGGCCGGTGATCGTCTTCGACGTGCTGTTCCGCTTGCTGCGCCATCTCTATGGGCAGACGCACGTCACCTATGTGCGCAACATCACCGACGTAGACGACAAGATCAATGCGCGCGCTTTGCGCGATTTCGGCGGCGAGATCGCTTCCGGCACGCTGTCGTTGAATGAGGCGATCAGGCGGGTCACCGAAAAGACCGCCGACCAGTTCCACAGCGACGTGGCGGTTCTCGGCTGCCTGGAGCCGACGGTCGAGCCGCGCGCCACCGAATTCGTCGAGCCCCGTGCCGACGGCAAGGTCGACATGATCACCTTGATTCAAAGCCTGATCGAACGCGGCCATGCCTATGTTGCTGCGGGCGAAGTCCTGTTCGACACGGCGTCGATGCCCGACTACGGCCAGCTGTCGAAGCGCAATCTCGACGAGCAGCAGGCCGGTGCTCGCGTCGCCGTCGACGCGCATAAGAAAAATCCCGGCGATTTTGTCCTCTGGAAGTTGTCGTCACCGGAGGAGCCGGGCTGGAATTCGCCATGGGGCAGGGGTCGGCCGGGCTGGCACATCGAGTGCTCGGCGATGTCGGCCGCCTATCTCGGCGAGGTCTTCGACATCCATGGCGGCGGCCTCGACCTGATC
>NZ_RZRP01000116.1:0-11058 GCF_003997795.1 Mesorhizobium sp. M7A.F.Ca.US.005.03.2.1
GCCTTGGAGGCGGCCAGTGCGGTGAGATCCGCCTTCAGCCGTTTGTTCTCGCGCGCCAGCGCCGTCAGCCTCGCCTCGAGCTGCTCACGGTCGCTGTCGAGCTTGGCGATTGCCTTGTCGAAATCATCGCTCCTCGCGACATCGCCGCCCTTGCCGACCAGCCGCAAGGCTGGCGCGCTGTCCTCGGATTTCGATCTTTCGCGCATGCGTGCCAGTTCCTTTTCGCGGCGATCGAGTTTGTCTTCTCGATCGGCAAGTGTGGCCAGCAGCCGTTCGACCTTCTTGTCGAGCTCGGCGGTCTTTTTCTTCTCGGCTTTCAGGGCGTCCCGCGCGGCCTTGCTTTCGGCCGCGATTTCCTGGCCGCGCCTGTCGGCTTCCTTGCGCTGGCCGCGCAGCATCGCAATGTCGCTGGCGAGTTTCTGCATTTCGGATTCTCGCGCCACGAGCTCGATCTGCCGGCTGCTCGAGGAAAAACTGGCGTCGTCATACATGCGCTCCAGCTTTTCCAGCTCAAGTGCGCGCTTTTCCAGCTTGCGTTCGGTTTCCTTCAGACGCTCCGAAAGCTGCTGCAACTCGCCCTCTCGCTGACGCAGCGCTTCGTTCTTCGCGCCCAGCTCGGTCAGCGCCTGGTTCTTGTCCGTCCGCTCGACCGCCAGGCCCTTCATGGCCTCGCGACCGCGATTGATCTCGACCAGTTGTTCGGCCGCCTTCTCACGCAACGCCTTGACGCTGATTTCCAGGCGGCGCGTCGTCATGGCGTATTCGGCGCGGATGCGATCCTTGTCCGCCTGGATCTCGGTCTGCGTCAGAGGGATCGAGGATTCGATGCGTTTGCGTGTAAGCGCGACCGCACGACGCCATATGGCCGGAGCCACCATGAGCGCCAGAAAGCCAGCGCAGAGAAAGCCGAGGACGAAGAACAGGACCGACTGGACCAAGTGACTACCCGTTGTGGCCGGCAAGCATCAAAAGCGCATAGACCGCTTTGACTGTGCCACGTTGACATGGCGGAAATCCAGCGTTGCGGCAAGGGTTTGCCGCAACGGTACGAGTTTAATGCATGTCGACCCAAAAGCGGTCCCGGATTTGGACAACGACAGTCAAGGACTTCAGCCTAGAACGGATTCCAGGTGGCCCGCTCGGTAAGCTTCAGATAGCCGAGATTGACGCCGAGCCGAGCACCGACGCCGGTGCGGATCGGCACCAGGAGAACATTGTTGTTCTTCAGCACGTTGAAGCCGACGCCCGCCACCACATAGGCTGAACCGGCAACGCCGCCATAGCGGTTGTAGAGGCTGCCCACATCATCGAGATTGTAGACCAGCATCATCACCCGCGACCCCTCGCCGCCGAAATCCCAGCCGAGCGACGGGCCTTGCCAGAACACTTTGTGGTCGCCGGCATTCTTGGTGTAGAGCGTGCCTTCGCCATAGGTCAGGCCACCGATCAGCGCACCGGAGCCCTCTTCGCCCAGCAGATAGCCGTTGGGCAGGCCGTAGGAGGCAAAAATCTTCTCTATCACCGTGGCGAGTCCGCCCGATGTGGCGCCAAAAAATTTGTGACCGGAATCGACAATCTCCTGAGCGGTGTATTCCTGGGCCCGCAGGGCTGAAGTCGAGAAGACGAGAACGCCCAGGAGCGTGACCGCCATTGAGAAGACACGGAGAAAGCTCCGGTCGTAGTATCGGGAAAACATGCTTCCAATCTCCGTCAGGGAGCACCTTCGCCGACGCCTCGCACCCCGTACGGCTCTTTTAGCCGGCCGTTAAGGGTAACTGTTAGGGGCAAACTATGCCGTAATCCTTTTTCAACCATTAAGCTCCCACATGAACATGGCGGTTCGAAGGCTGTTTGGGGTCGCTCAATTGGGGTCGGCAGCCTGCGTGAACACGCCATTTGCCACAACCACAATTTGGATTTGTTGCTGCACGCACGGGCGCTGTGTATTCAGAAAGCCTGAGGAGAGAGTGCGTGATTCGTGTGGCAGGCGACGATCGATCGCCCGGCCATGAGTTGTGAGATTTTGCAGGGATTTTTCGCCGATGGCCGATCTGTTCACCCTTTCCGCACCCGATCTGGCAGCGCTTTTGTGCAGCCGGGTCTGCCACGATATCATCTCGCCGGTCGGCGCGATCAACAACGGGCTCGAATTGCTTGATGAAGGCGGCGCCGATGAGGACGCCATGAAGCTGATCCGTCAGAGCGCCCGCAACGCTTCGGCCCGCCTTCAGTTCGCCCGCATCGCCTTCGGTGCCGCCGGTTCGGCCGGCATGTTGATCGATACCGGCGATGCCGAAGCGGTCGCCATCGCCTTCCTCAAGAACGAAAAGCCAGAACTGACCTGGAACGGGCCCCGCGCGTTGCTGCCCAAGAACAAGGTCAAGCTGCTGCTCAACCTGATCCTCGTCGCCAATGCCGCCATTCCGCGCGGCGGCAAGCTTTCCGTGACGCTGGAAAACCTTGAGACCGAGCCGCGATTCGCGCTTGCGTCGGCTGGCCCGATGCTGCGGGTGCCGCCGAAATTCCTCGAACTGCATTCCGGCCACAAGCCGGAGGAGCCGATCGACGCGCATTCCGTGCAGCCCTATTACACGCTGCTTCTGGCGCGCGAAGCCGGCATGACGATATCGATCCACGCGACGCCGGAAGAAATCGTGCTTTCGGCGGCCTGATGCGCAGCCGATAAAGCGAAGTATTTTTTCATTTAACGCTGTAATTCCAGCTCATCGACTTGAAATGCGTCCGGTCGTTCAGGCGGTGCCAAAGCATTCGTGAATAAAAGTAGGCACCTGCCCATCTTTGTAAAAATTTTACCTAACGCCTTTTCGGCTTCTTTACCAGATTGGCCTATGGTGCGTCCTGGATGCCCCCGACGCTACCGGACTGCCAGAAGGCAAAGAGGACCCGGAAATGAAACGCTGCATGTTCGTCGACGATTCAAGCGTTATCAGGAAGGTTGCAAAACGCATCCTGGGCGGCTCCGAAATGATTGTCATCGAGGCCGCCAGCGGACTTGACGCGCTGGAGATGTGCGCCGCCGACATGCCCGACATCATCGTCGTCGATGGCGCCTTGCCCGACGTACCGGCGGTCGATCTCATCCGTCGCGTCCGCGCCATGGAGAGCCCGATAAGGCCGCAGATCCTGATTTCCCTGGTCGAGCTCGATATTGCTTCGATCATGCGGGCCAAGCGAGCCGGCGCCCAGGGCTATCTCTTGAAGCCGTTCAACCGCCCGCAGCTGCTCGAGCGCTTTCGCACCTTGAAGAGCGCACCTGATTCGGCATCCTTGAGCAACTCCAGAAAAAGTGCGTGACGGTCTTCTGCTCGGAAGCCCAAAAGCAGACCGTTACCAGCCCATCATGCAAAAACCCGGCCGAAGCCGGGTTTTTTATTGAAAAGATTCGAACGATTCGTCGCTCAGGCGCTGACGCGAATGTCTTCCGGTTCGCGCAGCACATAGCCGCGACCCCAGACCGTTTCGATGTAGTTCTGACCGCCCGATGCCGCGTCGAGCTTTTTGCGCAGCTTGCAGATGAAGACGTCGATGATTTTCAGCTCAGGCTCGTCCATGCCGCCATAGAGGTGGTTGAGGAACATTTCCTTGGTCAACGTGGTGCCCTTGCGTAGCGAGAGCAACTCCAGCATCTGGTATTCCTTGCCGGTCAGGTGCACGCGCTGGCCGCCCACTTCGACTGTCTTGGCATCGAGGTTGACCACCAGGTCGCCGGTGGTGATGACCGACTGGGCGTGGCCCTTGGAACGCCGCACGATGGCATGAATGCGGGCAACCAGCTCGTCCTTGTGGAATGGCTTGGTCATGTAGTCGTCTGCGCCGAAGCCGAGGCCGCGCACCTTGTCCTCAATGCCGGCCATGCCGGAGAGGATGAGAATAGGTGTTTTGACCTTGGAAAGGCGAAGCGTTCTCAAGACCTCGTAGCCTGACATGTCAGGCAGGTTGAGGTCGAGAAGAATGATATCGTAGTCGTAGAGCTTGCCTAGATCGACGCCCTCTTCACCGAGATCGGTCGTGTAGACGTTGAAACTTTCCGATTTCAGCATCAGTTCGATGCTTTGTGCGGTTGCACTGTCATCTTCTATCAGCAGAACACGCATTTTATTCCCCTTTTCTGCTGCCGGACCATTTCACGACCCGTCCGGACCCGGAGCAGTGGTTGCCTTGTGCAGAGGCTGCCATTGAATGGTTAACAAATCCTAATTTCCCGTCCATGACGGTACCAGATTTTTTAACCTCTTTCTACACCCTCTTGAATCTAATAACGAATCTCAGAACCAAATTCCTAATGCAACACATTAACAACCTGGACTAAGCGACTCCAGGGACTCATCGACGTCGCTTCCGCATCGGTGGCCGGAATTTTTACCCGGCCTTAAGTCCTGACCCGTATGATTAACAATGCCCGTAAACGAATGGTTACCGCCGGCAAAAAACTTTAGGGTTTTGTTTCCCATAGTTGGGGGAAAGCCGGTGGACACGGGTGCGGCCTGGGCGTTTCCAGGTGGTTTGGACGATAAGTGCGGGTGTGCGTTTCCGGGAGTACCGAATCATGAAGTCACGTGAAAACCTCGTTCGGCTGAAACAGTTTCAGGTGAATGAGAAGCGGCGGCAGCTGCTGCAGCTCGACATGATGATCGCCGAGTTCGAACGCATGGCCGTCGAGCTGGAGCTTCAGATTACCGCCGAGGAAAAGAAGGCCGGCATCACCGACATCAACCATTTCGCCTATCCGACCTTCGCCAAGGCGGCTCGCCTGCGCCGCGACAATCTCAGGAATTCCCAAAGCGACCTCGCCCAGCAGCGAAGCGCCGCCGAATCATTACTCGGCGAAGCTGAAGCGGAGCTTTCCAAAGCGGAAATGCTGGAATCGCGCGACACGAAGATCCGCGAAGCCGAAGTCGGTGGCCGCAGCGCCATGATCGGCTAAAACCCTGCCCTTGGCGACGTCAACGCTCGCCATCGGACTGGCGCATTGTCGCGGCTTGCGGCCCGGCGGGAATACGCCCAGAAGAATGAAAACCGCCCTACGCGGCCCAATCCCCTTCATTCTCGGCAATTGCCTTTGCACGGGCATCCTTGATATCCGGCGCATGCTGCTCCGCCCATGACCTGATCTGGGTAAGCAGTCCCGCCAGGTTCTGACCGAGCTCGGTCAATTCATATTCGACGCGCGGCGGAATGACCGGAAAGATCTCGCGCCGTACCAATCCGTCGCGCTCGAGCACGCGCAGCGTCTGCGTCAGCATCTTCGGCGTGATGCCGTCAAGCTTCCGGGCAAGCTCGCCATTGCGCAGCCGGCCTTTGCGCAGCGCGCAAACCACCAGATAGACCCATTTGCTGGCCAGCATCTCCAGCACCGTGTGCGAAGGACACGTCCGCCGGAACGCGTCATAGCCGAAACCGCAATCATCTTCACTATCCATGAGGTGCGTATGTATCAGGAAGGTACATACTGGACAAGGGGCTATTACTATCCAAATGATAGTGGCATCAACCGAGCAGGAGACATCTCAATGCGTGCCGCTATCCAGAATTCCGTCGGCGGACCCGACGTCCTTGTCATCGCCGATCAGCCCGATCCCACGCCAGAGGCCGGCGAAGTGCTGGTCGGTGTCAAGGCCGCGGGCATCAATCCGGTCGATGGCGCCGTCCGTGCCGGCTACTACCCCTTGCTCGGCGAGCCGCCCTTCATCCTGGGTTGGGATATCTCGGGAACTGTCGAAGCACTCGGCGCCGGCGTCACCGGCTTCAAGATCGGCGACGAGGTGTTCGGGATGCCGCGCTTTCCCAAGCAGGCCGCCGCCTATGCCGAGTTGGTTGCCGTACCTGCCGATCAAATCACACTGAAGCCGAAGGGCGCGGGCCACCTCGAGGCAGGCGCCTTGCCGCTGGCCGGCCTCACCGCCTGGCAAGGGCTTGTTCGCCACGGCGGGCTGAAATCGGGGCAGCGCGTATTGGTGCATGCGGGAGCCGGCGGCGTCGGTCATCTGGCGGTGCAGATCGCCAAGGCGCGCGGCGCCTACGTCGTCGCCACGGCCAGCCCGGGCAAGCTCGATTTCGTCCGCAAACTTGGCGCCGACGAGGTCATCGACTACACCAAGGGCGATTTCACCGACCAGGTTCGCGACATCGATCTGGTGCTGGATCCAATGGGGGGCGACCACGCCCAACGCTCACTGAAGGTGCTCAAGCGTGGCGGCGTGCTGGTGTCATTGCTCGATGTCAGCGACGACACCAGGGCGCAGGCCAGTGCGCGCGATATTCGGGTCGAGCGTATGTCGGTCGTGCCCGACAGGGAGGGCCTGCTGGAACTGGCTCGGTTGATCGATGCCAACAAGATCACCGTCCATGTGGCGAAGAGCTTCCCACTGGACCAGGCGGGGGCCGCTCACGCCTTCCTTGCCACCAAGCCGATCGGCAAGGTTGTGCTGTCGCTCTGAGCGGAACGGTGACCGTGAAAAACAGAAGGGCGCGGGGTTAGCCGCGCCCTTCATCTAAATTCGCAACGGTCAGTGCCGGTATTGCTGGATGCGTGTCGTGCGCAGCCCGGCAAGGCCGTATTCGTCGATCGACGCCTGCCAGGACAGGAATTCCTCGGTGGTGAGCTTGTAGCGTTGGCATGCCTCGTCCAAGCTCAAAAGCCCGCCGCGCACGGCCGCAACCACTTCCGCCTTACGCCGGATAACCCAGCGACGTGTATTGGTCGGCGGCAGATCGGCAATCGTAAGAGGGCTGCCGTCAGGCCCGATAACATATTTGACTCTCGGTCTAACCAGATCGGTCATCGTACTCTCTACAAAAAACTCAAAGACCCAATCCCCGCCACGTTACCGCCACAGCTTTAAAAATTGCCTAAGCAGACCCTAATGACTAGGTAAGGATCATGAACGCCGCGTTAGTCTTTTCGCCGGCATTTGAAACATCTGCCCGCAAACCCTGATTTGCCGGGGGAAAATGCATCCATTGGCGAAGATCGGCCACAAACGGTGAATCGCCCTGCACGCTGGCGCGCCGGTAAAGCTTGACCTATATTCTCGACATTGGCATTGAGGCGCCGCGCAGAACGAAAGCATCATGAACAGTCTCGATCTTCCCGGACGTCCCGAAAACACCCGCATCGTCGTCGCCATGTCCGGCGGTGTCGATTCATCGGTCGTCGCCGGCCTGCTGAAACGCGAGGGCTACGACGTTGTCGGCGTCACCTTGCAGCTCTACGACCACGGCGCGGCGACGCACCGGGCCGGCTCATGCTGCGCGGGGCAGGACATCGACGATGCCCGCCGTGTCTCCGAGACGCTCGGCATCCCCCATTATGTGCTCGACTACGAGGAACGCTTCCGCAAGGCGGTCATCGATCCCTTCGCCGAAAGCTACGTCGCCGGCGAGACGCCGATCCCGTGCGTTTCCTGCAACCAGACGGTGAAGTTCGCCGACCTCCTGGCCACCGCCAAGGAGCTCGGCGCCGACGCGCTGGCCACCGGCCACTACATCCGTTCCGGCGCCAATGGCGCCCAGCGCGCGCTCTACCGTCCGGTCGACGCCGAGCGTGACCAGAGCTATTTCCTGTTCGCCACCACGCAGGCGCAAATCGATTATCTGCGCTTTCCCCTCGGCGGCCTGTCGAAGCCTCAGGTTCGCGCCATCGCTGAGGAGATGGGGCTGGCGGTTGCCACCAAGCAGGACAGCCAGGACATCTGCTTCGTGCCGCAGGGCAAGTATTCCGACATCATCGCCAAGCTGAAGCCAACTGCGGCCAATCCGGGCGACATCGTCCACATCGACGGCCGCGTGCTCGGCCGCCATGAGGGCATCCTGCGCTACACGATCGGCCAGCGCCGTGGCATCGGCATCGCTTCCGGCGAGCCGCTTTACGTCGTCCATCTCGATGCCGACCGGGCTCGCGTCGTGGTTGGCCCGCGCGAGGCGCTGGAGACGCACAAGATCTATCTGCGCAATATGAACTGGCTGGGCGACGGACCGCTCACAGACGTCCCTGCCGGCGGCCTGGAACTGTTCGCCAAGGTCCGCTCGACGCGGCCGCCGCGCCCGGCCGTGCTGCATCATCGTGCCGGTGCCACATGGGTGGAGCTGGTCGACGGCGAGTCCGGCATCGCGCCGGGCCAGGCCTGCGTGCTCTACTCCGATGACGGCAACGAGGCCCGCGTGTTCGGCGGCGGCTTCATCGAGCGATCGGAGCGTGGCGCCGAGGCCGAGGCCATGCTGACCCGGCTTGCCGCCCGGCCGGCCCAGATTCCCGCGGAATAGGATTCCCGCGGAATAAGATTCTTGCCGAATAAGTTTCCTGCCGAATAATCCGCGCTTCAGGAATTCGACTTGGTGTGGGTGACCGTGCCGGCGGTCAGGATGCGCAGCACCCTGATCGCTTCCTCGCCGCTGGTACGCGGTTCGGCACGCGTCTCGATGCACTGGATGAAATGCTCCAGCTCGCGCGTCAGCGGCATGCCCTGGGCAACCGCGACATAGGACGGCTCATTGGTGGTGAAGGCCCATTGGCCGCTGTCCTGCCACACCGCGTGGCGGTAGACGGCCAGCTTGCGTTCCCATGGCTCGACGTCGTCGAACACCGCCATTGCCTTGGTGCCGACCACGGTCAGCCGCCGCTCGCGATAGGGATTGAGACGCGAGGTGAAAAGATGGCTGCGCAGGCCGTTGGGGAAGCGCATGTGCAGATGCGCGAAGTCGCTGAGATTGTCGAGCAGGGCGGCCCCCTCGCCGCGCACCTCGATCGGCTCCGTGCCGGTGATCGCCAGGATCATCGACAGATCGTGCGGCGCCAGGTCCCACAGCGCGTCGTTCTCTGTGTGGAACTTGCCGAGGCCGAGCCGGTGAGAGTGGATGTAGCGGACCTCCCCGAGTTCGCCCTTGTCGATCAGCCCCTTCAGCGTCTCGAAGGCGGGGTGGAACCGCAGGACATGGCCGACCATGAAGACGCGGCCATTGTCCTTGGCCGCCTGCACCGCACGCTCGGCATCCGCCACCGTCAGCGCGATCGGCTTTTCCACCAGCACGTCCTTGCCGTTCTCGACGGCACGTACCGCAAGGTCGGCATGGAACTGCGGCGGCAGCGCCATGACGATGGCGTCGATATCGTCGCGGACGAACAGCTGGTCCGGCTCGATCGCCAGGCAGTCCTGCTCGCTGGCAAAGCCTTCCGCGCGGGCCCGGTTGGTATCGGAGACCGCGTGCAGCGCGCCGAGCGCCTTGAGAGTGCGGATGTGGTTGCTGCCCCAGTATCCGCAACCGAGGACTGCTATGCGCGGCTTCATCTGTTTCAAACTCTAAAAACTCGTGGCCGAGACATAGCGACGTGCCCCTTCGAACTCAACCCCGGCGGCGACAACCAAATGTCGCCGCGGCAAAGCTTTTCGATAATGACGATAAGCCGGCAAGCCGGTTGCTTCGAAGCTTGACAGGCTCGCCCTCCCAACCTTATATCCGCGCGACCTTGGCGAACGCCCCCGACATGCCTTTCGATTTGAGGCGGATTTCGGGTCTTTCGCCGCCCTGGCGGGGTAGCTCAGTTGGTTAGAGCACGGGAATCATAATCCTGGGGTCGGGGGTTCAAGTCCCTCTCCCGCTACCAAAATCCAGTTAAACCATTGAAATGGCTAAAAATTTATACGCGTTGGTAGCGCTTCCTGTTGAAATTGTTCAATAATTTCAATGCGGCGCCATCGTGTTCCTCGCCCCGGTAGAGACGAGAAAGAGTAACGCGTTCCTCGCTTGGACGAGGATTAATCCGATTGCATCGCTCGGACCTCGACCTATGCAAGCCGTTCCGCATGCCATCTCAAATGGTCGTCCATGAATGTCGAAATGAAGAAATACGAATGGTCGTATCCGTCCTGCATGCGCAACGTCAGCGGAATGCCGGCTTTGGCGCAGGCCGCCTCCAAAAGCCAGGGTCTCAGCCCGTCATTCAGGAACCCGTCCGATGTTCCCTGATCGACGAGAAATTCCGGGAAGCGGCGCCCGTCTTCAACAAGCGAAGTAGCGTCGTAGGCCCGCCACGAGGCCTCATCCGTGCCGAGATATTTTTCGAAAGCCGGCCTTGACCAGCCGGCAGCGCTTGGCTGCACGATCGGCGCAAATGCCGAGCAACTCCTGAACCGCTGCGGGTTTTTCAAAGCAATCGTCAGCGCGCCGTGTCCGCCCATCGAATGGCCCGTTATGGCTTGGCGCGACATGTCTGCCGGAAAATTAGCGGCGATCAGCGTGGGTAGTTCCTCGACGAGGTAGGAATACATCCGGTAGTTCTTCGCATAAGGCTCCTGCGTTGCATCAAGATAAAAGCCGGCGCCGCCGCCAAACTGCCAATTGTCCTTGTCATCAGGGATGTCGGCGCCGCGCGGACTGGTGTCTGGACAGACGACGATCAGGCCAAGTTCGGCGGCCATGCGCCTGTATTCGCCTTTGTCCATGACATTTTGATGGGTGCAGGTCAGTCCCGACAAATACCACACCACGGGGCGAGGCGTTTCCCGGGCCTGTGGAGGCACGAAAACGGCAAACGTCATGTCGCAGCAGCAACTCGTCGACAGGTGCGAATAGATGCCCTGCACTCCGCCAAGGGATTTTGCCTGGGAGATGGTCTTCATGGGTTCCGGCATATTCCCTCTCCACGGATTTCAAACGCCAATGGGCCGGTGTCTACGGCATCGACCATGATCGCGGCAACCCGGGCGGATCAGGTGGGGTCGAACCGACCGGCGGCGCGGACATCCGGAATGTCAGTCGCGCCGCCGGCCCAACGCCCGATGTCGGGGAGGCACGGTATTTTGGGAACACAGAGCCTTCGACGCGGGCGTGTCGTGTGAGCCGGTCAGTAAACCACGACGCTTCTGATCGATTTGCCCTCATGCATGAGATCGAAACCCTTGTTGATGTCCTCAAGCTTGAGCGTGTGGGTGATCATCGGGTCGATCTGGATCTTGCCGTCCATGTACCAGTCGACGATCTTCGGCACATCGGTGCGGCCGCGCGCGCCGCCGAAGGCGGTGCCCATCCAGGTGCGGCCGG
>NZ_RZRP01001170.1:0-1489 GCF_003997795.1 Mesorhizobium sp. M7A.F.Ca.US.005.03.2.1
ATTCTGGTGTTTCAGGCGCTCGAGCAGATGCGTGCGCCATTCCTGGAGATTGACGATGCGTGGCGCGATGCCGCCGGGATGCAGGCTGAGGCGAAGCACGTTGACCGGCGGCGTCAGCAGCGAAGCCTCGCTGACATCGGCAAGGAAGGGAGCGATGGCGGCGTTGGCCGAAACCAGGTTCCAGTGGCGGTCGACAGCGAGTGCCGGGAACGGCTCGTGGCCTTTGAGCACGATTTCGACCGCCGCCATCGCCGGCGCCATTGTCGTGTCGGTCAGCGAGCGTTCGCCGAAACTGGGGGCAAAGCCGGCGGCGAGCAGCAACTGGTTGCGTTGCCTCAGCGGGATCGACAATTGCTCGGCCAGATGCAGCACCATGTCGCGCGAGGGCGCGGCGCGGCCGCTTTCGACGAAGCTCAGATGCCGCTGCGAGATTTCGGCCTCCATGGCGAGGTCGAGCTGCGACATGCGCCGGCGCGTGCGCCATTCGCGAATGAGGCTGCCGGCGGAGGTTTGGGCTGTTGTCATGAGTGAATGGTTAGGCTGGTGAGGACGGCATTTCAATTACCTGCGAGGTTATCGCTAGGTGAGCCCTCGCAGCTTTGCCTTCACTTCGAGGAAATCCCGCCACGCCAGCTTCTTGTGCGACGGGGTTCGCAGGAGATAGGCCGGATGCAGCGTCGGCATGGCCGGGATGGCGATGCCGGATGCCGTCGTGTGAACGCGCCAATTGCCGCGCAGCCGCAATATGCCTTCCGAGGTGTTGAGCAAGGTCTTGGCCGACGGGCCGCCAAGATTGATCAGCACCTTGGGATTGACCAGCTCGATCTGCCGTTCGATGAACGGCCGGCAGATCTCGGTTTCGTGCGGCGTCGGCGTGCGATTGCCCGGCGGCCGCCAGGGAATGACATTGGCGATATAGGCTGAAGTGCGGTCGAGCCCGATCGCGACCAGCATGCGGTCGAGCAGCCGGCCCGAGCGGCCGACGAAGGGCAGGCCCTCGATGTCCTCGTCGCGGCCGGGCGCCTCGCCGACCAGCATGACGGCGGCTTCCGGGTTGCCGTCGGCAAACACCAGGTTCTTGGCGGTGGCCTTGAGATTGCAGCCCTCGAACGCCGCCATATGCTGGCGAAGCTCGTCCAGCGTCGTTGCTGTGGTCGCCAATTGGCGGGCAAGTGCCGCCTGCGCTTCGTCGGGAACCGCAGTCGTCGCAGACGGCGACCGCGCGACGGGTGGTGCATTTGCTCTGTCCCCGGCTTCGCCGCGGGTCGTCGAGCGCAGCGGTGCGGCGGTGCCACCCGAAGGCGCTGCAATCGGCGCGCGTTCCATCGGCTTTGGCGCAACCTCGGCGAACCGGTTCACCGGCTGCTCTTCGAGCGCCTCGTCGACGCCCACGCTGGCGTAAAACGCCAGCAGGTCGGCGATATCAGGTCTGTTGGTTGGGGAAGCGGCAGTCATCGATTCACATTCGTCCGCGTGGCGGCAATTTGCA
>NZ_RZRP01001171.1:0-1489 GCF_003997795.1 Mesorhizobium sp. M7A.F.Ca.US.005.03.2.1
ATCGTGACCGGTATTTTCGGTGCGCCCTGCTCGCCTTGCCGCTTGGCTTCCAGCAGGCCGGCGCTGAACGGCGTCATCCAGACCGGCGCCTTCAGCTTCGGCCATGTGTCGAGCAGCGCGCCGTAATGGTCTTCATGCGCATGCGTGATGATGATGCCGCGCAGATTGGCGAGGTTCTCCTCGATGAAGCGTGTGTCGGGCAGCACCAGGTCGACGCCCGGCAGGCTGGCATCGGGGAAGGTCACTCCGACATCGATGACGATCCATTCGCGCGCGCTGGGCGGCCCGTAGCCGTAAAGAGCGAAGTTCATGCCGATCTCGCCGACGCCGCCGAGCGGCACGAAGACGAGTTCGGCGTTTTCCGCTTTCGCCATGATTTTTCCCTTCCTGGCCCTCAGGCCAAGCTCAAAAGCAATTCCGGGAAAAGTGTGTAACGGTTTTCCCACCGGAGTTGCGTAAAAACAAACAGTTAGAACCGTTCATGAACGGCCCTATGCCCTGGCCGAAGCGACCGCGCCGAAATGCACATCGCCGGCGGCGATCGTCCGAACCGAACCTTCATCGTCGCGGATCACGAAACGGCAGTCCTCGTCAATGGTCTCAAACACCCCGCGCACCACATTACCGTCAATTCTGACGGCAACCTCGCCGCCGAGCCCCGCGGCACGATCAAGCCACCGTCGCCTGACGGCGGCAAGTCCGCGCCCCTCATCCCACAATCGGGCATTCTCGCTCCAGGCATCCGACAGCGCCAGGAACAGTGTTTCCGCATCGCATGCCGCGCCCAGCGCGCGCAAGGAAGTTGCGGGATACGGCAAATCCTCAGGGTATGCCACCACATTGACGCCGATGCCGACCGCCACTCCGAAACGGCCGCCCTCGAGGATTGCCGATTCCAGCAGGATGCCGGCCAGCTTGGCGCCGGAGGCAAGCACGTCGTTCGGCCATTTCAGCTCGAAACGGTTTTTTCCTTCGCTGCCACCGTCGAGGCCAATGGCGATCCGGCCCTTCGGCACCACGGCATCGAGTGCATCGGCCAGCGCCAGTCCTGCGACGAAGCCCAATGTCGCGGCAAGGCGAAGCTCTGCCTTGGTGATGACGAGCAGCGTCGCCGCCAGGTTGCCTTCCGGGGTCGCCCAGACGCGGCCGCGCCGGCCACGCCCGCTTTCCTGCTTCTTGGAAACGACCCACAATTTGCCGGCGTCGCCTGCCCTTGCGTGGTCCAGTGCCAGCGCATTGGTGGAGCCGACGCTCTCATGCGCCTCGAGCCGGAACCCTTCCGACGCCGAGGTTGGAGCCAGCCGAAATGCCATGCCGTCTAGAAAAACGTCTTGGCGGCGGCTTCGGCATAGGTGCCGATCGGCCCACCGATCAACACGTAGAACAGCACGAAGGCGCCGGAGACGCCGAGCACGACACGCAATTCCGTCGCCATCGGCACGAAGCCGCCGACCGGTTCGTCGAACCACATGATCTTGATGACTGTCTC
>NZ_RZRP01001172.1:0-1485 GCF_003997795.1 Mesorhizobium sp. M7A.F.Ca.US.005.03.2.1
GCCACCGTCAGGCAGGCGACCTGACCGATCTGGTAGGATTTTCCATTGGCCAGGCATTCCTGGTCGGCAAATGCCGTACCAGGAACGGCCATGGCAAATGCCAGGCCAATGGGACAAAGATGAAATCGTGTGCTCATGGAACCCCAGCCGCCATGCTGGTCTGCAATGAACGGCGCGAAATGTGGCGATATGAGGGTTCAGCGCAGACGGGCCCGGCGAGGTTCTCTCAAGCCGGCTGAAGCGCGAGATCGATCGCCACCGGGACATGGTCGGACGGTTTTTCCCAAGCGCGCACATGCTTTTCGATAGAGGCCGATGAGAATCGGTTGGCGGCTTCCGGCGACAAAAGCAGGTGGTCGATACGGATGCCGTTGTTCTTCTGCCAGGCGCCGGCCTGATAGTCCCAGAACGTATAGGTGTCGCGCGCGTCGGTGACCGCGCGCACCGCCTCGGTGAAACCAAGATTGAGCAGCCGACGGAAGGCCTGTCGCGTCTGCGGCTGGAACAGGGCGTCGCCCAGCCAGTTCTCCGGAAACCGCGCGTCGATCGGCTCGGGAATGACGTTGTAGTCGCCGGCGAGCACCAGAGCCTCCTCAAGTCTCAGCCGTTCTTCGGCCCAGCGCTCAAGCCGCGCCATCCAGGACAGCTTGTAAGGAAACTTCTTCTCGTCATCGATCGGATTGCCGTTCGGCAGATAGAGCGAGGCAACGCGCAAGGCGCCCTTGTCGGTTGAGAAAACGCCTTCGATGAAACGCGCCTGTTCATCGGCATCGTCGCCGGGCAGGCCCCTGATCACCTCGTCGAAGCGCAGCTTCGACAACAGCGCGACGCCGTTGAAACCCTTTTGGCCATGGGTTTCGACATTGTAGCCAAGCGCCTCGATCTCGGCGCGCGGGAACTGCTCGTCGACCGTCTTGATCTCCTGCAGGCAGACGATGTCGGGTGCGCTCTCGGTCAGCCAATGGGTCAGGTTGCCGATGCGGGCGCGGACACCGTTGATGTTCCAGGTGACGATTTTCATGGCGGTCTCGATGCTGTTCAGTTGGGCTCTTGCGGCGGATGGCGTTCGACGAGGCCGATCGTATTGCCAGCCGGGTCCTTTAGGAAGGCCATCCATTCGCTTTCCCCCGCTGGACCGAACTGGCCGTCCGTGTCGCGATGGACAAGCGTTGGCGGCGCGGTGAAGGGCACGCCGGCGGCAGCAGCCGAGGCATGGAACTGATCAAGGCCCGATATGTCGAGATAGACGGTTCCGGCCGGTACGCCGTCGGTGAACAGCAGCCTGATTTCTCCGGCCATGATGAAGGCGATGCCCGGCGGATCGAAGCGTGCATGGACGGCCATGCCGAGCACGTCGCGCCAGAAAGCCAGCGTCACGTCGAGGTCACGGCCAGCCGACAGCGCGATCTGACGGACCGCACCGATGGCAGGCATTCTATATGGAGAAACTCGTGCCGCAGCCGCAGGAGGCGACGGCGTTCGGAC
>NZ_RZRP01001173.1:0-1480 GCF_003997795.1 Mesorhizobium sp. M7A.F.Ca.US.005.03.2.1
GGGTTGCGGAGGGTGGGGAGGGCACCTGACCGCAGCTATCGCCTTGTGGGATGAACAGGTCTATGCAGGCCCTTCACAAGGCTTAGGAGAGGCTTCGGATGAGAAACGCAATCTGCCTCGCATTGACTGCGGCAGTGGCTGGGTGCGCGACCTCCCCGGTCGACTATGAGGCGTCGCTTTCGCAGCAGGACCAGAAATGGGCCTCCCCGGCATGCCAGCAGGCCCGCAGGGCGGCTTCGGATTACGAGGCTCGCGAGAAAGAGCATCCGGGATGGGGTTTCGGCGTCCTGCTTGGTCCATACTCGCTGGGGCTCGTAGCAGCCATCAAGGAGCATGAGCAGAAGCAACGAAAGCTGTTCGCCCGCGAAGTGCACCTGCAATGCTCAAGCCTGCCGCTGCCGAAGGAACTGCAGGGCGATTTGAACCCTGCCGTACCGCCGACCAAGTATCCATAGACTGCCGCGCCTTCCGGGCGGAAGGCGCCGGGGTGGCCGCCGTCATTGGCGGCACCTCGATCTTCGGGGGCCGCGGTGTCTACACCGGCACCATCCTCGGCGCCCTGATCCTGACCGTGCTGACGACGCTCTTGACCATCCTGCAGATGCCGGAGGGGGCAAGGCGACGGCTTATTTGAGGGTTGTGGAGGGAGAGATAGGGGCGGGTTAAGGTGAATGGCTGCTTTTGGGCCGAATTCAGACAGGCAGCTTTTGGCGCAAGGATGCGAACTACTGCCGTTCAACCAATGATAAAGGCTCAGATCGAATTTTGGTGCTTCTTCAAAATTTGCACCTATTGAGGATGCGCCACGGCCAGCCCGCGAGGACCGATCCGCTCTCAAAAAGCGTGTACAGGTTGACAACACCTTGGCCGCTGCAACATCCTGCCGGTTTTTAGACTGGGAGGTAGCATGACTATTTCGATCAACCGCCGCACCTTTTCCATAGGCGCGGGCGCTCTGGCTTTGGCTGCGGCCGGATTTTCGCCGGCACGCGCGCAGCAGGCGTTTTTCCGCATCGGCACGGGCGGAACGTCCGGCACCTACTATCCGGTGGGCGGCCTGATCGCCAACGCCATCTCGGCAACCGGGGCGGCCGGCGTCGAAGGCTTGGTCGCCACCGCCACGTCCTCCAACGGTTCGGTGGCCAACATCAGCGCCATCCAGTCGGGCGCGTCCGAATCGGGCTTCACGCAATCCGACGTCGCCTACTGGGCGCATTCGGGCACCGGCCTCTATGAGGGCAAGCCCAAGGTTGACGACCTGCGCCTCATCGCGACGCTTTATCCCGAGACGATCCATTTGGTCGCGCGTGCCGACGCCGGCATTAAGTCGGTGGCGGATCTCAAGGGCAAACGCGTCTCTCTTGACGAGCCGGGCTCCGGCACCATCGTCGATGCGCGACTTGTGCTTGGCGCTTACGGTCTGGCTGAAAAGGACGTGCAGCCCGAATATCTCAAGCCTGGCCCGGCCGGAGAGCGGCTG
>NZ_RZRP01001174.1:0-1478 GCF_003997795.1 Mesorhizobium sp. M7A.F.Ca.US.005.03.2.1
CAGCCGCCACAACCATGTCCATGGTCGCGCAGAGTTCGTCATTGCCCTTGATGCCGGCGTCGTCCAGTGCAAGGCCGGCAGCATAGGTGCCGAGCCTCTGCCAGGTTTCCATCTGGCGCTGATCGCCACGCTTGGCGATCTGCAGGTTCCAGTCGATCTCAGGCAGCGGATGGACAGTATAGGGTGCAAAGCGCGTCGCTTCGAGCACCGGCTGCGGGCCCGGTTGCGCGAGCTTCTGCCAGTGGGCGTCAGGACCTTCCCCCAGCGAGGAGACAAGGCCGATACCTGATATGACGACGTCGCGGGGGCTGCTCATGTGCGGCTTTGTGGGTCAGGCGGCAGAGCGCGTCAAGATCGTGCGCTCAACTGACGTCAGGCAGTCTTGGCGGCGACCAGCGCGTCGATCTTGGCGCACAGGTTCTTCATGACGAAGTAATCGTCGGTCGAAGCCTTGCCGTCATTGACCTCCTGGGTCCACTTTTCCAGCGGCACCTTGATGCCGAATTCCTTGTCGATGGCAAAGACGATGTCGAGGAAATCGAGGCTGTCTATGCCGAGATCGTCAATCGTATGGCTCTCGGGCGTGATGGTGTCGATATCGATCTCGCTGGTGTCGGCAATGATCTTGGCGACTTTGTCGAACGTGGTGGACAAGGGCTTTTCCTTCGGTTGCGGGCGGAATCTGTCCGCATCTTGTTTGGGCGCTGTCTAATCGGTTTTTTCCGGCAGGAAAAGGCCTGATACGCCGGGCGCAGATGGGTAGGGTTCCTTCGAAACGCAAGAAGGGCCGCCGGTTTACCCGGCGGCCCTTCTGTTGACGCAACGTCAGCCTTATTTCGATGCGTGTCGTTTTTCCAAAAGCGGAACACTTTTGGCGACATGCATCAGCTGTCGCGAAGCTTGACCAGATCGTTCAGCAGCCCGCCCGTTCCGTTGTGGACGGTCAGCCGCTCGACCTTGCCGGCGATGGTTTCCAGCGCCTCGAGCTCCTTCAACCGCAGCATCACCGGGTTTTCCGCCATCACCCTGGCCGTGTTGAGGAGGGAACGGGTCGCGTTCGTCTCCTCGCGGCGACGGATGATGTTGGCCTCGGCCTGCTTTTCGGCCGACACCACCTGGTTGAGGATCTCGCGCATCTCGCCCGGCAGGATGACATCCTTGAGCGCGATATCGCTGACCTCCACGCCGATCTCGGCCATGTCGGCGCGGACCTTGGCTGCCGCTTCCTCATCGATCGTCACCTTCTTTTCGAGGACCTGATCGAGTGTCAGCGCGCCAAGCGTCTTGCGGAAGGCATATTGCAGGGCGCGGTAGAGGGCTTCGGAGAAGTCCTTCACCATGCTGACCGCCTTGACCGGATCGACGACCCGGTATTCGGCTGCGATGTTGACGCGGATCGTCACGCGATCCTTGGTCAGCACTTCCTGCCCGGCAACGTCGAGCGACTGGCGCTTGAGGTCGACGACCTTGATCTGCAC
>NZ_RZRP01001175.1:0-1476 GCF_003997795.1 Mesorhizobium sp. M7A.F.Ca.US.005.03.2.1
TTTGAGCAGGGGCGATCTCACCGAAGCAGAATGGCGTGTTCTCAAGGGCTTGCTGCCCATCGACCCTGACAAACGCGGCCGAGGTAGACCTCCCAAGCAGAATCGTTCGATCATCAACGGCATTCTCTGGCGGCTCCGCTGCGGCGCTCCATGGCGGGATGTCCCGCCCAAATACGGCAGTTGGAACACCATCTATCGTCGGTTCCGACGCTGGAGCGAGGCCGGGGTCTGGGAGACCGTGGCGGTAATGCTCGCCGAGGTCATGGCGGACAGCGGCCACTACAGCATCGACAGCACCACAGTTCGCGCCCATGTCTCGGCAGCGGGCGGAAAAGGGGGACTCGTGCACCGGACGCCTTCCTTGCGGACAAGGGCTACGATGCCGATACCATTCGCGCCGATCTCGCCGAGCGGAAGATTAAACCCGTCATACCCGGCCGATCAAACCGCCGCGTGAAGATCGAGTATGACCGGGCGCTCTACAAGCAGCGGAACCGAATCGAGCGCATGTTCGGCCACCTCAAAATCAACCGGGCCATTGCCACCCGCTACGATCAATTGGCCAATAGCTTCCTCGGAATGGTCTACCTAGCCACCGCCAGATACTGGCTCAAATTTGTCCACGCCGCCTAGCATCACGCCCGATAAAGTGTTGGCGGGATTTCGCTCAGGAGTTCCGCGCCGCGCTCTGTCACGAGCACGTGTGCGCCGGCACCAAATAGGTAGCCACTTTCGCTGCACAAAATGTTTGGCATGTGCAGGGTCATGCCAGCTCGGAGTGGTTCATTTACATCGGGCTCCAGGCTTAGGTCGCCGCGCTCAGTCCAATTGATGCCA
This sequence comes from Mesorhizobium sp. M7A.F.Ca.US.005.03.2.1, assembly GCF_003997795.1. Lineage (NCBI taxonomy): Bacteria > Pseudomonadati > Pseudomonadota > Alphaproteobacteria > Hyphomicrobiales > Phyllobacteriaceae > Mesorhizobium > Mesorhizobium sp. M7A.F.Ca.US.005.03.2.1. The sequence continues at coordinate 838 of NZ_RZRP01001175.1, forward strand.
GTTTGGTATCCTGTTCGTTGGCGGAAGACGCCCTTGCGTCCAGATCGCTTCAACACCTCGCCCCCAGCAGCGTGAACGTCCGCCGGCGTAGCACCTGGTCGAATCGAGGAGACAAGGGCCGCAATGACCTCTTCAGCCAAGCCGTGCAAAGATTCGGTTTCGGGATGTTTGCCAAGGACTGCGCATCGAACCATTCCCACTGTATACCCGTGTTTCGAAGCCCCTATCTCCAGAAAGGCAGGTTCGTTGTTGCTGAGAGGATGATGGGTCGCTGGCGCATGGGGCAACTTCACTCGCTCTCCAAACAAAATGGTACCCGGCGCAAGCCCGATATCCCCAGCGGCGTTGCTGGGGTCGTTTGTTACCGCCGCAGCTAGGGCCGCTGCCATTTCGATCTCCGTAATGCCGGGACGAAGCGATTGCTGAAAGGTTCGAATTGCCACGTCAGTGAGTCGAACAGCATCGCGCATACACGCCAACTCAAGTTCTCCTTTCACTGCTGACACTGACGAGACCAGTCGGGTGACGTCAGTAATCTTCAGATCCGGGAGCTGGTCTTGGACTGCGCGCACGTCGGCGGGCGCGAGATTCCAGCAGTGAAAGGAGAACTTGAGTTGGCGTGTATGCGCGATGCTGTTC
>NZ_RZRP01001176.1:0-1474 GCF_003997795.1 Mesorhizobium sp. M7A.F.Ca.US.005.03.2.1
GTCGGCTTGGCGCTGGGGTTGGAAGTCACGTTTAGCCCGCCGCTCTGGTTGCATCTGCTGGTCTGGATTCCGCTGGCTGTCGTGCTGTGCCTGGCGGCGCTGCGGCTGATCAAAGGCGTGCTGCTGACGCTGCAATACCGCAACAAGGCGGCCGAAGGCCGGTTGGATCGCGGCGAATGAGCGAGGCAACCGTTAAAGCCGATGGCCGATCGCGGCCTAGGACGGCATTGCTGCTCGCCCTAGGCCTTGTGCTGTTCCTGATCCTGCTGGCGCTCGGCACCTGGCAGGTGCAGCGCCTTTATTGGAAGGAAGGCCTTCTGCAGACCATCGACCAGCGCACTCATTCAGCGCCGCGGCCGCTGGCCGAGGTCGAGAAAGAATTCGCAGCCACCGGGGACGTCGATTATACGCCCGTCGCCGTCACCGGGACGTTCCTGCATCAAGGCGAACGGCATTTTTACGCGACCTGGGAGGGTGATGCCGGCTTCAATGTCTACACGCCGCTGGCGCTCGACGACGGCCGCTTCGTCCTGATCAATCGCGGCTTCGTGCCTTACGATCTGAAGGACGCCGCCAAGCGCGCCAAGGGACAGGTGACCGGCAGAGTGACGGTCACGGGGCTCGCTCGCAACCCCCTGCCAGCAAAGCCGTCGATGATGCTGCCCGACAACGATGTGGCGAAGAACATCTTCTACTGGAAGGACCGCGACGTCATGGCGGCGAGCGCGGGCCTGCCGGCTGGGTTCACGCTGGTGCCGATCTTCATCGACGCAGACAAGACGCCAAATCCAGGCGGATTGCCGGTTGGCGGCGTCACCATCATCGATCTGCCGAACAGCCATCTGCAATATGCCGTCACCTGGTACGGGCTTGCCGCCGCGCTCGCCGCCGTGCTCATCCTGCGGCTTCGCCGCCCCGCGAAAGAGGAATGAATGCGAGCGACGCCCCCTTTCTACCGATGCCCTTGACAGGGCAGGGGTGCGCACCTCATTTCGGCTTTGATCAACCGGCCCGGATTTAATGCTTCAGACAACCACCAAACCACCTCTGACGATCCGGCTCTGCCAGCCGCGCGGTTTTTGCGCCGGTGTCGACCGTGCCATCCAGATCGTCGTGCTGGCGCTGAAGAAATATGGCGCGCCGGTCTACGTCCGCCATGAAATCGTGCACAACCGCTACGTCGTCGAGGGGCTGCAAAGCCTTGGCGCCGTCTTCATCGAGGAACTCTCCGAGATCCCGGCCGAACATCGGCAGTCGCCCGTCGTGTTCTCGGCGCATGGCGTGCCGAAATCGGTGCCGGCGGATGCGAAGGCGCGCAATCTTTTCTATCTCGATGCCACTTGCCCGCTGGTGTCGAAGGTCCACAAGCAGGCGATGCGCCATCAGCGGCTCGGCCGTCATGTGCTGTTGATTGGTCACGCCGGACATCCCGAGGTGATCGGCACCATGGGCCAGCTCCCGGACGGAGCGGTGA
>NZ_RZRP01001177.1:0-1473 GCF_003997795.1 Mesorhizobium sp. M7A.F.Ca.US.005.03.2.1
CTCCTGGAACGTGCCGAACGGATTTTTCTCATTGGAGAAATCGTTCGGGCTGACCTTCTGGATCAGCTTTCTCGCGTCCGGGCCCATCAGGCAGAGCACGCTTTCGGCCGCCGTTACGTCGGTGACGACGACGAACTCGTCGGCGACGTGCTTGCGCAGCCAAGCCAGATCGCGCTGCAGCGTGGCGCCTGGGACGACGAGGAAGAACGCCGTCTCGGACAACCGCGAGACCGTCAGGTCACTCTCGATGCCGCCGCGCTGGTTGAGCATCTGGGTGTAGACGATCTTGCCCGGCGCGACATCCATGTCGTTGGCGCATAGTCTTTGCAGGAAAGCACAGGCGTCGCGGCCCTCGACACGGATCTTGCCGAACGAGGTCATGTCGAACAGGCCGACGCCATTCCTGACCGCAAGGTGTTCCTCGCGCTGGTTGTCGAACCAGTTCTGGCGCTTCCAGGAATAGCGGTATTCGCGCTCCTGGCCCTCGCGGGCGAACCAGTTGGCGCGCTCCCAGCCGGCGACTTCGCCGAAGACAGCGCCGCGCGCCTTCAGATGCTCGTGCAGCGGCGAGCGCCTGACATTGCGCGACGTCGCCATCTGACGATAGGGGAAATGATCGGCATAGAGCAGGCCAAGCGTTTCAGAGACGCGCTCCTTCAAATAGCGGCGGTTCTTCTGGAACGGCTGGGCACGGCGGATGTCTACTTCCCACAGGTCGAAGGGGGCTTCGCCATCATTGATCCACTGCGCCAGCGCCATGCCGGCGCCACCGGAGGAGACGATGCCGATCGAATTGTAGCCGGTCGCCATCCAGTAGCCGGACAGTTCCGGCGCCTCGCCGAGATAGTAGCGGTCGTCGGGCGTAAAACTCTCGGGACCATTGAAGAAGGTGTGGATGCCGGCGGTCGCCAGCATCGGCATGCGGTTGACGCCCATTTCGAGGATCGGCTCGAAATGCTCCATATCCTCCGGCAGTTGGTCGAAGCAGAAATCTTCACGGATGCCGTCCATGCCCCAGGGCTTTGCCACCGGCTCGAAAGCGCCCAGCATCATCTTGCCGGCGTCCTCCTTGTAGTAGGCACACTCGTCGGGCACACGCAGCACCGGCAGGCGGGTGAGGCCGGGGATCGGCTCGGTGACGAGGTAAAAATGCTCGCAGGCGTGCAGCGGGATGGTGACGCCGTTCTGCGCTCCCAGTTCGCGCGCCCACATGCCGGCGCAGTTGACGACGATGTCGGCCTCGATGGTGCCTTGCTCTTCGCCTTGTGTCCAGGACACGCCCGTGACGCGGCCGGCCTTGCTGTGGACCTTGGTGACCTTGACGTTCTCGACGATGGTCGCACCGCGCTGGCGCGCGCCCTTGGCCAGTGCCATGGCGATGTTGGCGGGGTCGCACTGGCCGTCGAGCGGCAGATGCACGGCGCCGACGACATCGGAAACATTGAGATGCGGGTACATCTCGCTGACTTCCCT
>NZ_RZRP01001178.1:0-1473 GCF_003997795.1 Mesorhizobium sp. M7A.F.Ca.US.005.03.2.1
CCGAAGGCCAGGTCGACATCGTCATCGGCACGCACGCGCTGCTCGGTTCCGCGATCTCGTTCAAGAACCTTGGTCTGCTGATCATCGACGAAGAGCAGCATTTTGGCGTCAAGCACAAGGAACGGCTGAAGGACCTGAAGACCGACGTGCACGTGCTGACGCTGTCGGCGACGCCGATCCCGCGAACGCTGCAACTGGCGTTGACCGGGGTGCGCGAGCTGTCGCTGATCGCCACGCCGCCGGTCGATCGCATGGCGGTGCGCACCTTCATATCGCCCTTCGATCCGCTGGTGATCCGCGAGACGCTGCTGCGCGAACGCTATCGCGGTGGCCATTCTTTCTATGTGGTGCCGCGCATCAGCGATCTCTCGGAAATACATGATTTCCTGAAGGAATCCGTGCCGGAGTTGAAGGTGGCGGTGGCTCATGGCCAGATGCCGCCGGGCGAACTCGACGACATCATGAATGCCTTTTATGACGGCCAGTACGACGTGCTGTTGTCGACCACCATCGTCGAATCCGGCCTTGATATTCCGACCGCCAACACGCTGATCATCCACCGCGCCGACATGTTCGGCCTGTCGCAGCTCTACCAATTGCGCGGCCGCGTCGGCCGTTCGAAGGTGCGGGCCTACGCGCTGTTCACGCTGCCGGCCAACCGCAAGCTGACCGACACCGCCGAGCGGAGGCTCAAGGTGCTGCAATCGCTCGACACTCTGGGCGCCGGCTTCCAACTGGCCAGCCACGACCTCGATATCAGAGGCGCCGGCAATCTTCTCGGCGAGGAGCAGTCCGGACACATCAAGGAGGTCGGCTTCGAACTCTACCAGCAGATGCTGGAAGAAGCCGTCGCCGAGGTGAAGGATTCGGGCGAGGTGCAGGATGGCGGCTGGTCGCCGCAGATTGCCGTCGGCACGGCGGTGATGATCCCGGAAAGCTATGTTCCGGACCTGCAGCTCCGGCTGGCGCTTTATCGCCGTCTCGGCGATCTCGAAAACACCGAGGAAATCGACGCTTTCGGCGCCGAGCTGATCGACCGCTTCGGCCCGCTGCCGGAGGAGGTGAAGCATCTGTTGAAGATCGTCTTCATCAAGGCGCTCTGCCGCAAGGCCAATGTCGAAAAACTCGACGCCGGGCCGAAGGGCGTCGTCATCCATTTCCGCAAGCGCGAATTCTCCAACCCGGTCGGGCTGGTCAAGTTCATTGGCGAACAGGGATCGTTGGCCAAGATCCGGCCGGACCACAGTGTCGTCTTCGTGCGCGACTGGCCGACAGCCGAGAAGAGGCTGGCGGGCTCGGCGGTCGTCATGACGCAGTTGGCACGGCTGGTGGAGAAGGCGGCGTAGCTAGCCTCGGACCATTCGCCAGCGCTGAAATTCCGGTCTAGAATAGGAAATCGGCTTCGTGTATGGAGCCGCGATCCCCAATTGGGGCGGGAATGGCGGAGTATAGGCCGCTGGAAAGAGCGTTGGG
>NZ_RZRP01001179.1:0-1473 GCF_003997795.1 Mesorhizobium sp. M7A.F.Ca.US.005.03.2.1
ATCGAATGCCTTTTTCCCCTTCCCCCCGCTCAGGGGGAGAAGGTGGCCCGAAGGGTCGGATGAGGGGCGACGCTGACCGTGACTGGTTTGCAGATACCGATCGACGACGGCGCCGCCCCTCATCTGCCTGCCGGTATCTTCTCTCCGTGAACGGGGAGAAGGACGCTATTGGTTTGCTGGCGCTGATATGCATCACGCCGCCTCGTGCCGTGAGACCTGGAATGGCGCCTTGGTGCCGCTGGTCTCGGCAAAAAAACGCAACAGCAGGTTCTTTGCCGCCAGCGCCCGATATTCGGCGCTTGCCCGCATATCGGTCAGCGGCGTGAAATCATTGGCGTATTCGGCCATGGCCGCCTCGACCGTGGCCTCCGTCCAGGATTTGCCGAGCAGGGCGTGCTCGACACCGAGGGCCCGTTTAGGTGTCGCTGCCATGCCGCCATAGGCGATGCAAATGTCGGCCACCGTGCCGTCCTTGGCCAGTTCCAGGAAAAACGCGCCAAGGGCCGCGGTAATGTCCTCGTCGCGACGCTTGGTGATCTTGTAGACGGCAAACTTCGTTTCCTTGGCCGGCACCGGCACATGCACGGCCTCGACGAATTCACCCGGCTGCCGATCCTGTTTGCCGTAGGCGATGAAGAAGGTTTCCAACGGGATCGTCCGCTGCTTCTTGCCCTTGCGCAAGGTGAGACTTGCGCCAAGTGCGATCAATGGCGGTGGCGTATCTCCGATCGGCGAGCCGTTGGCGATGTTACCGCCGATGGTGCCCATGTTGCGCACCTGTTCGCCGCCGATGCGATCGAACAATGGCCCCAACGCCGGGATGCGCTTCGCCAATGTCGCGAAGGCGTCAGTGTAGGTGACGCCGGCGCCGATCGAAATGACGCCCTTGTCTTCCGAGATGGTGCAAAGCCCGTCGAGATCGCCGATGAAAATGGCCGGTGAAATATCGCGCATGTGCTTGGTCACCCACAGGCCGACATCGGTCGAGCCGGCCACGATGGTAGCGCCGGGTTCCTTGTCCAGCACGGCGGCGAAATCGTCGACATCGGCCGGCACGACCAGCCGCGCCTTGCCGGTTCCGATCTCGACCCGGGCGCCGTCACGCATGGCCTCGAGCCTCGCGGTGATCGCCTTGCGTTCCGTGGCCAGCGGGTCCTTTGCCGCCTTGCCGTAGCTGGAGATGGCATGCGCGGCGCGCATGATCGCCTCGTAGCCGGTGCAGCGGCAGAGATTGCCTTGCAAAGCCTTTTCGACATCCGCGTTCGAGGGATCAGGCGACTTCATCCACAAGCCATAGAGCGACATGACGAAGCCGGGCGTGCAGAAGCCGCATTGCGAGCCGTGGAAATCGACCATCGCCTGCTGCACCGGATGCAACTGGCCGGGTGAACCGCGCAGATGCTCGACCGTCACGACATGGGTGCCGTCGAGCGAGCCGAGGAAGCGGATGCAGGCATTGACGCTTTCATAGAC
>NZ_RZRP01000117.1:0-9559 GCF_003997795.1 Mesorhizobium sp. M7A.F.Ca.US.005.03.2.1
GGCAGGAACATTTCCTTGACCGCTCCGGAATAGGTCAGCGCGAACCAGCCGCCGATGACGGCGATCCAGACCATGAAGCCGAGCGTAATGGAGAGAGAGCGCGGCACAGCCCGAAACGGTGTGGCGATGACTTTCAGGACGGATCGACCGGCCTGACCTTCTTCAACTCTCGCGGTCACGCCATTGCTGACCAGAGAGCTCGTGTTCGGTGCTAGTGTCACGGGATACCCTTTTGGGCCGCTTGGACCGGAGGCGCGAGGTCCGCCTCCGGTTCAGCCAAATCACTTTGCAAGGTCAAATTACTTCGCAGGCCAAGCTACTTTCCAAGGCCAAGCTACTTCCCAAGGAAGGATGTATCGACGAGGTCGTCATACTTGACGTCCATTTTGAGCTTGCCGAAGCCGCCCCAGATATCGCCGCCCAGCTTGATCAGCTTGCCGGCTTCGCCAGTCTCGCCACCGGCGAAGAATTCGGCATTGCGCTGCTTACCGTAGAAGTTCACGCCAGCGGCCGAGGAAGCGAAGTCCTTCGGATCCTTCAGCCAGCCGCCGACGCCTTTGGCCATCACCTCATACGCCTTCTCAGGATTCTCCTTGATGAACTCGTTGGCCTTGTAGAGGCCCTTCACCAGCGCCTCGACATCTCCGGGGTTCTTCGTGATGTAGTCGCAGTTGAGCGCCACCACATCGACGATCAAGCCGGGTGTCTTGGAGGAGTCGATCAGCACCTGTCCCTTGTTTTCCTTTTTGGCCAGCGTCAGATGCGGTTCCCAGGTGACGGCAACGGGAATGCGGTCGGCCATGAAGGCGGCGGCGGCATCGTCTGCCGTCATGTTGGTGATCTTCACATCGGCCTGGGTGAGACCGGCCTGCTTGAGCAGGATATTGAACCAGAACTGCGACACTGAACCCTCGTTCAGCGCTACGTCCATGCCTTTGAGGTCGGCGATGCTCTTGACCCCGCTGGGCGCGAGCACGCCATCGCCGCCATGGCTGTCATCCAGCGCATAGACCGACTTGAAGCAAACATCCTTCGAACGATACTTCATGATCTCGTCGACGGTCGAGGCGCTGCCGTCGAGCTCGCCGGCGGCAACAGCCGCCATATACAGCGATGCTTCCTCGATGATCTCAAGCGAGACATCGAGCCCACCTTCCTTGAAGTAACCCATGTCACGGGCAAGGAAGAGCGGTCCGTACCCCACCCAGGTCGTCATGCCCAGTTTCAAGCTGCCAGCTTCGGCGTGGAGGCTCACCGATATGGCGCTGAGCGCAATGCCGGCCACCAGCGCGGCCCGGCGAAACTTCGAGATTATTGTCGTCATCACGTTCCCCTGTTTTTCTGAAGTCGGGCGTTATCCCGGCCCGAACGAAACCCGCTCCGGAGGCATCGCCGAAGCCTGTCGCCTGACGTTCTTTTCTTGTTTTCTTTCAGCCGATGGCGGAGCAAAGCACGTTGGGTGCGCTGCACAAATTATGATTTTCAGTAGTTCGGCTTAGGCTGGACCTAACCAGACTGCGCTGCGTCTGCGCCATCGCGATTTCGCCATCAGCAAGCTGCACCATTTCTTCCTTCCTCGGCCAGCCCGAGGCCACACCATTTTACGCGCCATCTATTGGCCGGGGCTGAGAGAGGGGGAACTGGAGCCGAGCTATTGTGGGCTACGGCCTAACGAACGGGTTGCAGTTCGGCGATTTCGACATTCTGGCTGATCCGTCCGGACGGCTGATCCGTCTTTTCGGAATCGAGTCACCTGGCCTGACAAGTGCGCTGGCGCTGTCGGATTGGGTTGTCCAATTTGTCGGAAAGACGAACTTCTTCTTGCTTTAGCCTTTGACCGCCCCAGCGGTCATGGATCCCGATATCTGCCGATACATCACAAGACCCAGCAATGCCGGCGGCAAGGCGCCCAGCATCATGACCGCGGAAGCGGTTCCCCATTTCACGCCACCGCCGCTCGCGGCGAAGAAGAAGGATGCGCCGACCGTCATCGGCACGGCACGACTGGTTGTCAGCATGAGGCCGAAGAGGAATTCGTTCCAGGCGGTGATGAAGCCGAAGATGAAGGTTGTGACCAGCGCCGGTCGGATGACGGGCCGGACGATCATCATCATCACCTGCAAGGAATTTGCGCCATCGACTTTCGCCGCCTCGTCGAGTTCGACTGGTACATCTGAAATCGCGTTCACCAGGATGACGAGTGCAAGCGGCGCGTTGACGATGGTCAGGATGAGCCCGAGCCCGATCCGCGTATCGAGCAGGCCCAGCCACTGGTACATCATGTAAAGCGGGATCGCGAAGATGATCAGCGGCACGGCGCGAAGATTGATGACGATCGGCAGGACCAAGCGCTTTCCCGCCTCGCTGCGCGCGATCGCATAGGCAGCCGGGAACGCGAGCACGATCGCAAGGCCGGTTCCGATCAGCGCCGCCACGGTGCTGTTCAGCAGATAGGCATAGATGTTGAAGCGGCTGGTCTGCGTCAGGACCTCCAGATAGTTGTCGAGCGTCGGCTGGCTGATCCACAAACCGGGGTTCGTCGAAAGCTCGCGCTGGCTTTTGAGCGATGTGATCAGCGTCACGATAATGGGGAAATTCATCGCCAGCACGGCGATGGCAAAAACGATCCAGCGCAGTGCCCCGGCCATCGTCAACGCTTCCTGCGGCCGGCAAGCCGGTTAAGGCAGTGGAGAACGATGAACGACGCCATGAACAGGACAACCGAGGCGGCGACCGCCTTGCCAATAGCCCCTTCCTTGAAGAAGGCTTGGTAGATGTAGATCGACAAGGACGTCGTTGAACCTCCTGCACCACTGCCGGTCAATGCATAGACATTGTCGAACACCCGGAAACCGTCGATGAAACGGATGAAAAACGCGATGACCAGCGTCGGCTTCATCAATGGCAGGTCGATCCACCGGACGATCTCAAACGGTGATGCGCCATCGAGCGAGGAGGCTTCGCGCACGTCGAGCGGTATGGCCGAATAGGCCATGTAGAAGAGCAGGAAGGCGAAAGGCGTCCATTGCAGCGTCTCCACGACGACAAGGGTGCGGAAGGCATTGTCGATGTCGAGGAAGGCCGGGCTGTCGCCAAACCATTCGAAGAGATAGTAGGGGACGGGGCCCGCGAATTCATGCAGCACCAGCCGGTACATGAGACCGACCATGGCCGGCGCGACCATCAGCGGCAGCATCAACGGCGCCATCAGAACTGGGCGCTTGCTCAGAAGCGGCGCCAGGAAGATGGCAAGGAAAAGACCGATCAGACATTCCGCTGATGCGGTAAGAATACCGAAGCGCAGAGAGAACCAGGCCGAGCTCCAGAATTCGCGGTCGTTCAACACCGCGACATAGTTGGCGAAACCACTCAACACCGGACTGCGCAGCGTCTCGAATGTAACGGTCGAAACGGAATAGATCAGGTTGACGATCGCCGGAAAGCCGAGGAACAGCAGCAGGAAGCCGACCAGCGGCGTCAGATACATCCTGCCTTCGGCACGTGTCACAAGGGCCATGTCGATCCGCCAAACGCGCCGGACACCGAGCCTCGACCCGGCGTCCGGCAAATGGTTCATTTCTTGAGAAGGTCCTGCATGCCCGCCTTGGTGTGGGCGAGCGCATCCTCGAGGCTCTGCTGGCCGGACCAGTAGCCGGTGAACTCCTTTGCCTGCAGTTCATAGACCGGGAGCGCACTCGCGGACGTCGCTCCGGTCATGACATAGCCGTACTTGCTGGCGAATTCGCCGAGCTTGACGAGGTCGGGACGTTCCTTCGCAACCTTGGCGACGACATCGGGAGATAATGCCGGCGAACCGCCGCTGCGCGCATAGAGCAAGGCCGCATCCTCGGTGGCGAGCCACTTCAGGAACTTGACGGCGCCTTCCTTGTTCTTGGCGTTCTTGTTAAGGCCCAAACCAAGGCCGTGGATATGATCGGCGCGTCCGTCGGAACCTGCCGGTGGCGCGACGATCCCGGTCACCTCGGCGACGGCCGGGGATTTTTCGGTGCTGGTCAGATCCGCCGCCGCGGCATTCCACTGCAGCGCCGTCGCGGCCTGGCCGGATGCGAAGGCCGCGTTGGTTTCCGCATATTCGTAGCTCAGCGAATCCTTGGGCGAAGAACCGGCATCATAGAGTTTCTTGTAGAGTTCGAGGCCTGTCTTGTAGGCATCGGAATCCACCGTGACATTGCCGTCCTTGTTCATCCAGTCGCCGCCGTAGGAGCGCGGCAGGGACTGGAAGACCATCATGTTGAACAGCAGGTTCTTCATCTGCAGGACCGTGCCATAACGCACCGGGCTGTCGGGGTTCACCTGCTTGGTGAAATAGAGGGCGGTGGCCGCCCAGTCGTCCCAGGTCCAGCTGTCCGGGTCTTTCGGCTGCAGCGGCTTGCCGAGATATTTCTGGGCGATTTCACCATAGGTCTTCTTGGCGGCGTCATCCCCGATCAAGGCGTCGATGAGATCCTTGCGGTAGTACATGAAGTGCAACGAAAGGTCTGTCGGCACGCCGTATTGCTTGCCGTCGAACTGCATCGTCTTGAGAACGGATTCGCCGAAAACCTTGACCGCGTCCGTGCCAAGATCGACCGGCTCCATATAGGGCGCGTAGCGACCGAGCGAGTAGGTGGCGACGAGGTTCACGTCGAAGGCACTGGATCCGGCCGCCATGTCAGCCTGCAGCTTGTCGTAAAAGCCTTCCCGGTTGAAGAACAGCAGCTCCACCTTGTCGGCATCGCTTGCCTGCTTGTTATAGGTTTCCACGGTTGCCCGCAGTGCGGTTTCCTCGGACCCGCCAGGCCAGCCGAGCACGGTCACGGTTGCGTTGGCAAAGGTCGGCAAAGCTGTCCCCGCGAGGAGGGTGGCCATAAGCGCAAAAGACGTCCTGCTCAATTTCATGATCGTTCCCTTCTTTTTTGATGATTTTTGCATGGCATGACCGGCGGCGCCGCTACCTTGCCCATTCGGCAAGATCGGCAACACCGATGACGCCGGCGTGGCCCGCGAGCTTCGCCGCAACGAGATTGGAGGAAAGGCGCGGTGGAACCTCGCCCAGATGCGCGCGCACCCGGTCGAGATAGCCATCGGCAAGACCGATGCTGCCGCCGATGACGATCGATTTCGGATCGAACATCATCTGAATGTCCCGGCACAGCGTCGCGACCCGCGAGGCGCTCCGCGAGACGATGGCGTCGGCCCAGGCCTCGCCCTTCAGCGCACGCCCGAACACATCGGCGGCATCGGCCTTGAAGCCGGCTTTGAGGGCCTGCGAAGCGATCCAGCGGCCGGAGGTGCTGTCTTCGAGTGGGGCCTGGTCTGCAGACAAACCACGGATCAGACCGAAGTGACCGGCAAGACCGGACAGCAATCGGCCGTTGCAAACGATGCCGCCGCCAATTCCGGTCGAGATGGTCAGAAAGACGATGTCGCAACCTTGCCCGGCGCCGAATTTGTATTCGCCCCAGGCGGCTGCCTGGGCATCGTTGAACGCACAGACGGGCTTGCCGAAAACAGCGGATGCCCTTTCGACCAGCGGGTAGCCGTCGGGAATGCCAAGCGTCGCCGGATTCAACGCCGACCAGCGTCCATCGTGCACCAGCCCCGTCACCGCAATACCGATACGACTGAAGCGGCTTGACCAGGCTGACGTGCTTTGCGCAAGGGATGCCAGCCAGGCGTCGGGTCCAGCCTCTCGCGCGGTAGGCACGATCATGTCCTCGACCACCTTGCCGCCGCTGACCAGCGCGGCCATGGTCTTGGTTCCCCCGATGTCGATGCCCAGCACGGTTGGGCCAAGCACGGTTTGCGTGCCCCTTGCCGCATAGGCCCCGGAAATCGCCTGGTGGAACCACGAGGTGACGTGCTCGGTACGGGTGATCGCCGATCCGACAACCACGGCACAGGCGCCGGCGCGCGCGGCGGCGGCCGCCTGCTCCGGCGACCGGATACGCCCTTCGGCGATGACGTAGGGGCTCAGGGTTCGCATTTGAGCGATGAGGGCAATGTCCGGATCCTCCGGCTCCGGCCCGCCGACATAGCCGGAAAGCGTCGTGCCGACGAAATCGACACCCGCGGCAAGGGCCCGGCGCGCATCGTCAAGGCAAGAGCAATCGGCCATGGTCAGCTTGTTCCTGGCCTTGACGGCTTTCACAAGCGCTTCGACAGGAATGGGACGGACACGGTCCGTCGCATCGAAAGCGATGATATCGGCGCCCGCCTCGGCCAGCGCCTCGACATCGGCCAGATAGGGCGTGATGCGCACGGGGCTGTCGGTCAGATCGCGCTTGACGATACCGATGATCGGCTCGCGGACGGCCAGGCGGGCGGCCGCGACATAGGGCACGGATTCGATGCGCAGGGCCTTGGCTCCGGCTTCAAGAGCGGCCCTGGCAAAGCCCGTCACGAATTGCGCACTGTCCATCGGGCCGCCGGGAACCGGCTGGCAGGACACGATGAGACTGTTGGCGATGTCTTCCCGCTGCACGTCGGCACTCCCCTGTCGCCATCACGATAAATGGAAAATACCAGATTACAACCAGTTCATAACTGGTATTATCTTTGCAGCTCGAAGACGAAGTCGTAGACGTCTCCCTTGTAGCGTGTCTCGCAGTATTCCACGATCTGTCCGTCGGCGAGAAAGCAGCGGCGCTCGGTCATCAGCAGCGGTGCGCCCATCTCGCAATGAAGGTGTCTTGCATCCTCCAGCGATGCGCCGCGCGAGCGCATGCGCTGGATTGCCCTCTGAGGCAGGAAGCCGCGTGCATCTAGCGCTTCATAGAGGGAGTCCTGAACCATCTCGGGCGAAGGAAGGAAGCGAACCGGCACGGCCGAGACCTCGACGGCGATCGGCGCGCCATCGGCCGTCCGCACGCGGCGCATGCGGATTACATTGGTGTTTGCGGCAATACCCAAAGCCATCATTTCGGCTGGCGATGGACGGCTTATCTGTTTGGAAAGCCATAGGCATCCAGGCTTCAGGCCGCGCGCCAGAATGTCCTCCGAAAAGCTCGTCAGCGTCGAAAGCGATTTTTCGACCCGCGACCCGATCTCGGTTTTGGAACCATGCCGGCGATTGAGCTGCCCTTCCTCTTCGAGCAACGCCAGAGCTTTTCTCACAGTGACACGCGAGATCGACAGGGCTTCCGCCAGAACCCGCTCGCCCGGCAGAACCGCGCCGGCCTTCAAAGCGTTGGAACGGATCGCTGCCTCGATCGCCGATTTCAACCGTCGGTAAAGCGGCACATCGGAGGCTGTCGCTTCCATCTCCCGACTGACAAGCCCGATCAGGTTCACGGTTGTCATTGCTCTTCCTCCCGCGCGAGAAGCACCCAGGATCAAAACATTCCTGACTGGACCCATACTGGTATTATCAATCCGGTGCAAACGTCCCGCGGGCGGTGCCTCGTCTGCGCCGTCAGCGCACCACGACCCCTCAGCGAACCCGCGGTGACAGCTTCATGGAGATGCGATCGCAGGCAGCACGCAGGACCTCCAGAGTAAAGGCATGGCGGCTTTCACGCGTATGGCGATTGATATAGGCGACGATAATGGAGGCGACGGCGCTGCCGTCCGGTCCGATGACCGGACAGCAGATATCGGTGATGCCGACGAAATCACGGCTCTCGCGCATCCAGTAACCGTCCGCGCGGATGGTACGAAGCTGCTTTTCCAGCGCCTCTCGATCCAGCGGCGCCGGCGAATGTGCCGCACATTCGTCGATCATCCGCGTCGCGACCTTTGGCGGCTGGAAGGCAAGGATCACATGGCCGGAGGTCGCGTCGGTGGCCAGGCGGCCGTAGCCGAGGCGCAGCGTGAACGCCATGTCCTCGCCGCCGGGAACGGCCGCGGTCACGACGGTCAAGCCATGATTGAAGACGACCAGGTGCGGCGACTGATTTGAGTCCCCGGCAATCCGCGTCAGCTCGGGCATTGCGGCGGACATGAGATCCTGAGCGCTCGGCGTGTGCAGCCCCAGCTTGAAAAGCTTGTCGGTCAACGAATAGGCGTCGGTCTCGGCGTTGCGCTCGATATATTGACGCTCCTGGAGCGCGATCAGCATCCGGAAAATCTCATTCTTCGAACGACCGAGGCCTTCCGCGATCTCCTTCATCGTCAAGGGCGCCCGCGCCTCCGCCAGCAGCTCCAGGACATCCAGACCCTTCGTCAGCGCCGGGGCCGAATAGGTCGGTTTGCCACTCTCTTTTGCGTCATCTGCCATTCGAAGAATCCCCGGTGGTCCACGCACGATAGAGACAAGAAATCGGAATTGCCATTGGTTTTATATCCAAACTTGACACCATATATAAAACTGTCATGATGACGGGGACAATGAATTTCGAGGCCGACCAATGACCGTACAGAGACCAGCAAACACTGTCCGCGCGACCATCACGCCCCGGAACAACAGTGTTTACACGTCGGTCGATTTCGATCGCGAGGGCAAGCAGATCGGCTTCTTCCATGTGCCTCAATCGCCGCACGACGATGCCTGGGGCACGGTCCGCGTTCCGCTCGCCGTCATCAAGAACGGCGACGGTCCGACGGTCCTGATCGAGGGCGGCAACCATGGCGACGAATATGAGGGGCCGATCGCGCTCGGCGAGCTTCTGCGCGAGATCGAACCACGGGATATAGCCGGTCGCATCATCGCGATTCCGGCCATCAACATTCGGGCCGTCGAGGCCGGCACCCGCACCTCCCCGATCGACGGGTTGAATTTCAACCGCAGTTTTCCAGGCGATTTCAACGGCACGCTGACAAGCCAGATAGCGGCCTATGTGCATGACATCCTGTTTCCGAAGGCCGACTATTTCCTGGATCTCCACTCCGGCGGTTCGTCCCTGATGATCCTGCCGAGCGCGATCATCGAGCCCTCCCCGACCGCGCAGGGGCATCGCAAGAACATCAAGGCGACGCTCGCCTTCGGGGCGCCGACCGTTGTCATGGTCGACAATCTCGGTGAAACCCGGACCTCGACCGCGTCCGCCAATCACCAGGGGCTGATCGTCATCGGCAGCGAGATGGCCGGCGGCGGCCTTGTCAGTCCGGATGCGTTGGCCATCTGCCGCAGGGGCATCCGCAATGTGCTGAAACATGCAGGCGTCCTGAAGGGCGCGCCTGACATTGCCCCTGGCGCCAACGCACGCGTGCTCAAGGTGCCCGGAAGCGAAGGCTATCTGCTTTCCGAGGAGGACGGTGTCTTCGAACCCTTGAGCCCGCTCGGCAGTGCCGTCAGCAAAGGCGACCTTGCCGGACGCATTCACTTCCTCCACACGCCGTCGCGCGCGCCCATCGATCTCCTTCACCCCATCGACGGCATCGTTTTCGCCAAGCGTCAACCCGGCCGCGTGCGCCCGGGGAATTGCTGTTTCGTGCTGGCCAACGAATATCCGGAGGCACTGACCGATGAGCCATGAAGACATCATGGCGGCTGCCCGGCGCATTGCCCCCTTCATACGGCGCACCCCGGTCGTCAAGCTCGACCATGCCACGGGCGCGAACCTCCAAAATGATGTCTATTTGAAACTCGAATGCCTCCAGGTGAGCGGCTCCTTCAAGA
>NZ_RZRP01000117.1:9569-11040 GCF_003997795.1 Mesorhizobium sp. M7A.F.Ca.US.005.03.2.1
ACGAACCGGGTGAAAACGCTCGAGCCGGGCCGGATCGAAAACGGACTGGTCGCCGCATCCGGCGGCAATCACGGCCTGGCCACCGCCTATGTGGCTGCCCGGGCCGGCGCTCCCGCCACCATCTACCTGCCGAACAATGCAAGCCCGCTGAAGGCGGAAAAGCTGCGCAAATGGGGCGCTGACGTTCGCTTCGAAGGCAAGGTCTGGGATGAAGCGCATGAGGCTGCATTGGCCGAGGCAAAAGCGCGCGGCGCCTTCTACATGCATCCCTTCGCCGATGCGCAGATCGTGTCCGGCCAGGGAACCGTGGCGCTGGAGATGGTCGACCAGATTCCCGATGCCGACATCTACATCGTCGCGATCGGCGGAGGCGGCCTCATCAGTGGCATGTCCGAAGTCCTGAAGCACGTCAAACCCGACGCCAGGATCGTTGGTGTCGAGCCGACCGGTTCACCGACCCTTCACGCCTCCCTGACTGCCGGCCGTGTCGTTCGCTTGCCCGAGATAACGACGAAGGTGGCGACCATGGCCTGCGGCCGCACGGACGAAAGTATCTACGAGATCGTCGCCAAGCACGTCGACGACATCGTCCTTGTCGAGGATGCGGACATGCAGAAAGCCGCTGAATTGCTCTGGTTCGAATTCGGCATCGCCGCCGACCTCAGCGGCGCGGCATCGCTGGCCGCGTTGATGAGCGGAGCTTTCAAGCCACCGCGCGGCGCCCGCATCGCCGGGCTTGTCTGCGGCGCCGGTGTCGAAGGCCTGAACGGCTGAGGTCGAGAAAGGCCGGTCCACGCAAGACGCGGCCCGACATGGATACGGCACGAGTGCCGCGGAATACCGCCGGAATGCCTGTCGCTGGGACGGTCGTCGTGCGGGACATGAAAAAGAGGCGAAGAATCGTCCTGTCGCAACAAGAGGAGAACTGAAACATGCGCATTTCCCTGAAAGCATCCATTGCTCTGCTTGCACTCGCCATCGCAACGCCCTCGCTTGCCGCGGAAAAGGTTCTTGGACTTGCGGCAATCGACTTGCAGAACTCCTTCTTTGTCCGCATGAAGGAAGCCGGCGACGTGGCTGCCGCCGACTATGGGGTGAAATCCACCTGGCAGAGTGCCGAGGGTAGCCTGGAAAAACAGGTCAGCATCATCGAGAATTTCATCAATCAGGGCGTCAGCGCGATCCTGATCGATCCGATCGACAAGAACGCGGTCATTCCGGTGATCCAGAAAGCCACCGCCGCCGGCATTCCGGTGATCACCATGGGCAACAAGGTCGAGGCAGGCTCGAACTATTCGACGCTCTATCCGGACTACGACAACATGTCGATGGTTGCCCGCGCGCTCGGCAAGTCGCTTGGCGGCAAGGGCGAAGTCGCCCTGCTCGTCGGTTCGCGTGGCAACTTCGTGTCCGACACGCGCGAAAAAGGCTTTGTCGAAACCCTGAAAAAGGAGTTTCCGGACATCAAGGT
>NZ_RZRP01001180.1:0-1473 GCF_003997795.1 Mesorhizobium sp. M7A.F.Ca.US.005.03.2.1
ATGTGGCGCTGCGCGTTTTCGTCGGCGGCCGCGTGGCGAGTGTCTCGGCGACAGCGGCGTCCGACCCGAAAACGCTGGCCGAGCGCGCCGTGGCGATGGCGAAAGTGTCGCCGCAGGATCCCTATCAAGGGCTGGCCGATCCGGCATTGCTCGCCAAACAGACGCGCGATCTCGACCTGTTCGACGCCACCGAAGTGTCGGCAGACCAGTTGAAGGAAGCCGCATTGGCGGCGGAAGCGGCAGCGCTTGCCGTCAAGGGCGTGACCAATTCGGCCGGCGCCAGCGCCGGTGCCGGGCTGGGCGGCCTGGTGCTGGCCACCTCGCACGGCTTCCTCGGCCACTATGTCGGCTCGCGTTTTTCGCGCTCGGCCAGCGTTATCGCCGGCGAGGGCACCGGCATGGAGCGCGACTATGAATTCTCCTCGCGCCAGCATTTTGCAGATCTCGATGCGCCCGAGGACATCGGCCGCAAGGCCGGCGAGCGCGCCGTGCGCCGCATCGGCGCGCGCAAGGCGGCGACCGGGCCGGTCGACGTGGTGTTCGACCCACGCGTCGCGCGCGGCATCGCCGGCCATCTCGCCGGCGCCATCAACGGCGCCTCGGTCGCGCGCAAGACCTCGTTCCTGCGCGACATGATGGGCAAGCAGGTGGCCGCCTCCGCCATCACCGTCACCGACGAGCCGCTCCGGCGACGTGGCCAGGCCTCGCGTCCGTTCGACGGCGAAGGCGTCGAGGGCGAAAAGCTGTTGATGGTCGAGAAGGGCGTGCTCAACCACTGGTTCCTGTCGACCTCGGCTGCAAGGGAGCTGGGCCTCGTCACCAACGGCCGCGGCGCACGCAGCGGCTCCTCCGTTACGCCATCCTCCACCAATCTCGCCATCGAACCCGGCGAGCGGTCGCCGGAAGAGCTGATCAAATCGCTCAAGACCGGCTTCTACGTCACCGAGGTGTTCGGCCAGGGCGTCGACATGGTCACCGGCGAATACAGCCGCGGCGCTTCCGGTTTCTGGATCGAGAATGGCGAACTGGCCTATCCCGTCGCCGAGGTCACCATCGCCTCGAACCTGAAGACGATGTTCCTCAACATGGTGCCGGCCGATGACCTCGACCGCAATTTCGGCACCGCGGCGCCGACGCTCCTGATCGAAGGCATGACCCTTGCCGGAGCATGACCTGACCACTGCCGGAGCCACCGAAGACTTGCCGCTGCTGCGCGATGCCGCCCGCGAGGCGGGGGTGATCGCCATGCGCTACTTCGGCAACAGCCCGCAAGTCTGGATGAAGGGCGGCACATCACCGGTCAGCGAGGCCGACCACGCGGCCGACGCCTATCTGCGCGAAACATTGCTGGCGGCGCGGCCGGATTATGGCTGGCTGTCGGAAGAGACAGTTGACGATCCGGTCCGGCTTTCGGCACGCCGCACCTTCGTCGTCGACCCGATCGACGGCACGCGCGGTTTCCTGGAAGGCCAG
>NZ_RZRP01001181.1:0-1472 GCF_003997795.1 Mesorhizobium sp. M7A.F.Ca.US.005.03.2.1
GAGATCGGCAGGCCCTGCGTTTCCGGATCGCGCGCGATCTCGGCCACCATGTTCATGGCGATCGGCTTTACCGCCGGCCCGCAATAGCCGCCATGCGAGCCCTTGCCGTCGATGGTCGGCTGCGGCGCGAAGCTGTCGAGATCGACACCAGTGATCGAATTGATGGTGTTGATCAGCGACACCGCGTCGGTGCCGCCGGCATGTGCTGCGCGCGCGGGCTTGCGCACATCGGTGATGTTGGGCGTCAGCTTGGTAATGACGGGCATACGGGTGTTCTGCTTGCACCAGCGCACCACCATTTCGATATATTCCGGCACCTGGCCGACGGCGGCGCCCATGCCGCGTTCCGACATGCCGTGCGGACAGCCGAAATTGAGCTCGATGCCGTCGGCTTCGGTCTCCTCGACCACCGGCAGGATCGCCTTCCAGGCTTCCTCGACGCAAGGCACCATGAGCGAGACGACGATGGCGCGGTCGGGCCAGTCCTTCTTGACCTGCTTGATCTCGCGCAAATTGACCTGCAGGTCGCGGTCGGTGATCAGTTCGATGTTGTTGAGGCCGAGCAGGCGGCGGTCGGCGCCCCAGATCGCGCCGTAGCGCGGACCGTTGACGTTGACGACAGGCGGCCCTTCCTCGCCCAGCGTCTTCCACACCACGCCGCCCCAGCCGGCCTTGAAGGCGCGGATGACGTTGTAGGCCTTGTCGGTCGGCGGCGCCGAGGCCAGCCAGAACGGATTGGGCGACTTGATGCCGACGAAATTGTTTCTGATATCCGCCATGCTCATGCCCTCCCGTTCGAGGTCAGTGCCCGATTGATGCTCTCCGCAGCGTCGCGTCCCTGCGCGACCGCCGAGACGGTCAGGTCGTCGCCACCGAAGATGCAGTCGCCACCGGCCCAGACCTTGGCAAGCGACGTGCGCCCTTCCGAATCCACCTTGATGCGACCGGCTTCGAGGCCGATCGATGCACCGCTGCCATTGAGGGCGGCCGGGACAAAGCTCTGTCCAATCGCCTTGAACACCTGGTCGGCAACGAGCGTCAGCGTCTCGCCGGTGCCGGCAAGCCTGTCGCCGTTGAGGGCGGTGTATTCGAGTTCGACGGCAGTGACCTTGCCGCTCTCGGCGATCACCCGCTTCGGCTGCAGCCAGTGACGGATGCTGACGCCATTGGCAGCGGCCAGATCCTGCTCGAACTCAGACGCATTCATGTGCTCCTGGCCGCGCCGGTAGCAGATCGTCACCTCCTCGGCGCCGAGCAGCTTCGACTGTACCGCGGCGTCGATGGCCGTCATGCCGCCACCGATGACGACGACGCGGCGACCAACCGGCAGGCCGGAGAGGTCGCTGGCCTGGCGCAGCTCGGCAATGAACTCGACCGCGTTGATGACGCCGTCAGCGTCCTCGCCATCGGCACGCAGCGCATTGACACCGCCAAGGCCCATGCCGAGAAACACCGCGTCGTAATTGTGGATC
>NZ_RZRP01001182.1:0-1471 GCF_003997795.1 Mesorhizobium sp. M7A.F.Ca.US.005.03.2.1
ATGTTGGCTCCGGTCGCTTCGGCGACCTGGCCACGCCAGTCGAGCATCATGGCGTCGGCATAGCCCTTGGCCTCGGCGGCGTGCTTGGACATGGTGCAGATCATGTAGAGCCCGGCGGCCTTCGACTTGGAAGGCGCGGTGCGCGGGTCGGGCCGGCGCCATTCCGCCACATCGAGACGGATGCCTTTCAGCTTCTGCGCAGGATCGAAATAGCTTGGCCATTGCCAGATGGCGATGGCGCAGTTGATGCGGTTGTTCTGCGCCGAGACGCCCATCTGCTCACTGCCGCGCCAGGCGATCGGCCGGACATAGGCGTCCTGGAAACCCTGCTTCTTGAGAAGCGTGGAAGAGGCGTCGTTGAGCTCGGCCACCGAATAGGGGATCTTGAAACCGAGCAGGCGTGCCGATTCATGCAGGCGCTCGGTGTGTTCGTTGAGCTTGAAGATCTCGCCGCCATAGGCGCGCTCTCCCTCGAAAACAGCGCTGGCGTAATGCAGCCCGTGCGTCAGCACATGGATCTTGGCGTCACCCCATTGGACGAATTCGCCGTTCATCCAGATGAAGCCATCGAGTTGATCGAAGGGAACGGATGCCATGGTAACCTCCCACGGGCGGCAGCCCGGATAGTTGTATCGTTGTGTGTTTCGTGTCGGCCGCCCAAAGCGGCTTTTATGGTGGAGCGTAGGCGGATAATTGCGCTCTGGCAAACTTAGGAAATTCCGGAAAAACCGCCTTCCCTTGCCTTTTCGTTCGCAATCCGCCCAAAAGCTTGTCAAAAATTACCATTGCAGGGAAATTACGTCAATAGTACTGACATAATCTCTCTTTCCCACGGAGAAATAATGACGGATCGAAGCCCAGCCGCCGGAAAACCGATCAGGACCGCAATGTCGGTCGAGGACGGCATCGACTTCGCCATCATCGAGCTGCTCTTCTTTGCCTATCGCGACTTCACCTCCGATCCGGACCAGATCCTGGCCGATTACGGCTTCGGCCGGGCCCACCACCGGGTGCTGCATTTCGTCAACCGCAGGCCGGGCCTGACGGTCGCCGAACTGCTCGACGTGCTGAAGATCACCAAGCAGAGCCTGGCCCGTGTGCTCAAGCAACTGATCGACACCGACCATATCGTGCAGTTGCAAGGTCCGCGCGACCGCCGCCAGCGCGAACTTTATCCGACAGCCAAGGGCCGTGCGCTGGCGCTGGCGCTGGCGCGGCCACAGTCGCGCCGCATCCATGCTGCATTGGGGGATTCCGGAGTAACCGAACGGACCTTGGTGGAACGGTTCCTCGAAGCGATGGTCAATCCGGAACTGAGGGCGCAGATCGACGTTGGGTCCGCAAAAATGTCAGGGAAAAGCCATGGAGAGCACTGAACGGGTCGATCACGCGGCCGCGCCGGACGACGACGCGCCGCATCTGCTCGTCGTCGACGCCGACACCCGCATCCGCACTCTTCTCACGCAATATC
>NZ_RZRP01001183.1:0-1467 GCF_003997795.1 Mesorhizobium sp. M7A.F.Ca.US.005.03.2.1
ACGCAGCGGTGTGAGACGGGCATTCTTGTGGATGTTCATTCGGACCCTCCGATGGATGCTGAAGCGTGGTAACTCCAGTCTCCTCGGTCCGGTCCGAATGGACAACCTCTCGAAAGCTCACACCTAGAACTCCTCTTGAAAGCGTATCTAGCTTCAAAGGGCGTGTCGAAACGCGGTCTCCGGCTCGGCTTCGGTCACAAGATCGAGGACATTTACGAAGCCGCAGTGGCCCTAGGAATGCCGCCGATTGGGAACGTGAAGATGATTGCCAACAACCTTGACCTGATGAATTCTCAGCAAGATTTTAGGTACCCGTCGGGGTACAAGCTGAATGTCCCGCCGCCGAGCTTCTGCCGAGAAACGTATAACGCTCTCCACACAGCGATCGAGCCGAGGATCCCCACCGAGGTACTGAAAGCCAACCTCAAATTTCATTGGGATTTTCGGGGGAAGACTGTCATTTGGAAGGACGAATAGCCCGAGGATGATCTTCCCCATCTACGTTGGCGTTCTTATGGCGCTGCTGTCAGCATCCGCCATTGGCGGTGGCGGCAAGGCGATCTTGTTGGGATGGCCGCCTCGCTGACAATGGCCGGGATGGGCACTCGCCGGCTGGCTAGGTTCTTAGCAGGCCATAGCCGGCTGTCTGGTGGAGATCGTCTTTCAGGGCTTTGATCGTCTGTGAAAGGTCGCGAACCTTGTCCATCAGCGTCTGAATGGTCGCCCCGATGGGCTGGATCTTAACGCCTCAATCGTCGCGAGAAGCTCAAGGTAGACGTGGTTCAATTGAACTTTCTCCCTTCGAGAGCTCTCAATGGTGATCGACATGTGCGACCAGGCTCGATCAATTGCCTGTTCGCTTATCCTTCATCGACAAGCGGACGCGTGCCGCCACCTCCCTTCCGTCACGCGAAGGACCCAGCCGGCGAGACCAGACGGCGTGCGTGGCGCAATCTTCTATGTGACGAGCGGCGAGATCGCGTGTGTCCCGCCGTGATGGGATCATCTATTCGTCGAGCGCGGCGCTGGCGCCATCATCGTCGATATCTGCAAACCCTGGGATGATCCAGCAGCTTCTCCTTCGACAGCAGCCCGGCGTCCTCGAGCGCCTCGAAATCCGGCAGCTGGCGCAGCGTGTCGAGCCCGAACTGCGACAGAAAAGTTTTGGTCGTCACATAGGTGTAGGGCGCGCCCGGCTGCGGGCTGCGCGGCCCCGAGGCGACCAGCTGCTCAGCGCGCAGCACGCCGATCAGGTCACGTGACACCTCCTTGCCGAAAAAGCTCGACAGCTCGCCACGGGTGATCGGCTGGAAATAGGCAATGCACATCAAGACAAGCGCCTCCGCCTGCGACAGTTCTTTTGCTCCCTCGCCCGCTGCCGTGCCGAAGGCTGCGTGAATGGCGTCGCCAAAAACCTTTTTGGTCCGGTGCTGCCAGCCGCCGGCGACCGCGACCAGCTCGTAAGGG
>NZ_RZRP01001184.1:0-1464 GCF_003997795.1 Mesorhizobium sp. M7A.F.Ca.US.005.03.2.1
GTTTTGGCCCTGGCATAGGACTGGGACCAGGTGAGGCCGAGATGGGTGCGGGCGACTTCGGCGATTTGTTTGCCGATTGGCATTACGGGGTCGAGGCTGGCGGATGGGTCCTGGAAGACGAAACCGATATCGCGGCCGCCGCGGGGAGGGTGACTTGATCTGGTGAAGAGCTTTTGCGGTCTGTGCTCTACGAGGCCCCCCTCTGTCCTGCCGGACATGTCCGGCAGGACAGAGGGGGGTGCCTTGGCGCCCAACGCCGACGGTAGGAACCAATCGATCTTTCCTTCAGTCTTGGTGCTTGCCGGCAACAGCCCTGCAATCGCCAGCGCCAGCGTGCTCTTGCCCGAACCGCTTTCGCCGATGATGGCCAAGCGCTCGCCAGCCTCTATGCCGAGGCTGACACTCTTCAGCGCCGTCGCCTCGTTGCCGTCGCGGCGGTAGGTCACCGTCAGGTCGCGGATCGAAGCCAGCGCGGTCACGACAGGCCTCTCCTGACCGCCGTCGTCTCGACGATGCCTTCACCGGCGAGATAGACGCCGAGCACGGTCAGCACCAGCGCTATGCCCGGGACGATCGACAGGAAGGGCGCGGTGCGCAGGACAGCACGGCCTTCGGCAATCATGCCGCCCCAGGTGACCCGGTTGGGATCGCCCAGGCCGAGGAACGACAAGGCCGCCTCGGTGAGGATCGCCGCGGCGACGATCACCGACGACATCGCCAGCACCGGCGGCAAGGCATTGGGCAGCACCTCGCGAAAGGCGATCGCCAGCGGGTGCATGCCGATGACCCTGGCGCCGGCGACATAATCGCGTTCGCGAATGGACAGGACTTCCGCGCGGGCGACACGGGCTGGTCCGGTCCAGGTGCCGAGCGCGATGGCGATCACGACGATGCCGAGCGACGGTCCGACGACGCTGACGAAGGCCAGTGCCAGCAGGAAGCTCGGCACGGTCTGGAAGGCGTCGGTGATGCGCATCAGCACCTCGTCGACGAGGCCGCCGGCAAAGCCGGCCAATGTGCCGACCACTGCCCCGATGACAAGTGCGGCGGCCGCGGCGGCGATCCCGACAGCCAGCGATGTGCGGGCGCCATGAAAAAGCTCGGCCAGCACGTCGCGGCCAAGCCGATCGGTGCCAAGCGGGAGCGACCAGTCCTGGAACGGCGGCAGCAGCGCCGGCCCGGCAATCGCTTGCGGATCGCCGGGGAACAGCAGCGACGCCGACAGCGCCATGGCGATCAACGCCGCCAGGAGGATGGCGCCGGCGACCGCCTCGGGCGTGCGCAGAAAGCGGCGGAGGGCACTCATGCGCCGGCCTCGCTGGCGCCGACGCGCGGGTCGAGGAAGGCATAAGCGATGTCGACGGCAAGGTTGATGACAATGACCAGGACGGCGCTGGTGAGAATAATGCCGAGCAGAAGCGGCGTATCGCGGGAGGCGACTGCCTCCTGCGCCAGCCGGCCGAG
>NZ_RZRP01001185.1:0-1457 GCF_003997795.1 Mesorhizobium sp. M7A.F.Ca.US.005.03.2.1
GCCCTGTCCCAGCATCTCGCCAAGTTGCGGGCGCTCGACCTTGTCGACACCCGCCGCGACCGGCAGATGATTTACTACTCCTGCAAATCCGACGCCGTGCGAGAACTGCTTGTCATGCTGGACGGCATTTTCGGCAGCGGCAAGGATGACCTGTCCCAGATGGCGCACCGCTTGCGCCGTGCTGGAACCTGACCACACAGCCGCCGATCTCGCCGGCGATTCAGAGCGACATGCGCCGATTTGGGGCGCACAAAGCTGGCTGATTGTCCCGAATTGTCGCATCGTGCTTTCCAAACAAGGTGAGCGCCGGGAAGCGGTCCGGATTTTCGGGCCGATGCGACGGTCGCGAGGAATGCATGGATCCCATTCGCATCGACGACCCGCAAGATCCGCGCGTCGCTGCCTATCTCGACATTCGCGAGCGTGACCTCGCCGGCCGGCAAGGCCGCTTCGTCGCCGAAGGCAAGGTGGTGCTCGACCTGTTGCTCACAACTGGACGCTTTGCCGCCGAATCGGCCCTCGTCCTGGAAAACCGGCTGGCGGGTCTCGACAAGATCCTGAGCAAGGCGCCCGCCGACCTCCCGGTCTATGTGGCCACCAGCGCTGTGATGGACGCAATCGCCGGATTTCACATGCATCGCGGCATCCTGGCCATGGGCCGCAAGGGAGCGCCGCAGCCGGCCGAAGCCCTGCTCGATGGCTTGCCGCCTCGTGCGCTGGTCGTGGTGCTCGTCGGCATCGCCAACCATGACAATGTGGGCTCGATCTTCCGCAACGCCGCCGCCTTTGGCGCTGACGCGGTTTTGCTGGATGCGACGTGCTGCGACCCGCTCTATCGCAAGGCGATCCGCGTTTCGGTCGGCGCCGCGCTCAAGATCCCGTTCGCATCGTTCACCGACACCGCCGGCTTCACAACGATGCTCGCCCGACGTGGCTTCGAACAATTCGCGCTCTCGCCACGCGGGAAGACCGACATCCGCGATGCGCAGCGCAGCGAGCGCCTGGCGCTCTATCTCGGCACCGAGGGCGAAGGCTTGCCGGACGACCTGCTCGCAAGCCTGCACGACGTGCGGATCACCATGGCGGAAGGCTTCGACAGCCTGAATGTCGCCGCGGCTTCAGCCATCGCGCTGCATCATTTTTCGGCTAGAGCAATTCTAGGAAAAGTGTGAAGCGGTTTTCCGTCCAGAATTGCGTCAAAGCGAAGAATTAGGGCATTTCGCCGTTTCCGTGAAACGGTGAAATGCTCTAAGGAGACCTGATCTCAGCTTGTCGCGTCAGCCTTCTGCAGCGCGCGCACGCGGTCGGCAAGACTGCGGTCACCGTTGCCGGAGCGTGCGTCCGACGGTACCGCCAATGCCATGGCGATCGGCGAACCAGGCCCCTCGAGCTTGGCCGTCAGATGGACGACCTCCGCCGCCAGCTCGTTCATCTGCTCGCGCAAGGCGGAGCTGCTG
>NZ_RZRP01001186.1:0-1455 GCF_003997795.1 Mesorhizobium sp. M7A.F.Ca.US.005.03.2.1
AGGCTACACCGCGCCCGCGCCCTTGTCCGCAAGGCGCTGGACGACCAGATCGGGCCGGTGCTGCTCGACGCCTTCCCCTTCGCCGGCCGGCGTTGCGAACGACTGACCAGCGCCGTGATGCGACGGCTCGGGCTGGAAAGCTGAGCCTCAGCGGATTTCAGTTCATTTCAGCGGGAACGTTTGCCGCTGACCAGCATCCAATGACCGTCAACCGAAAAACACTGTCCGGGACGATTTCAGCGTCCTGGCGAAGGAGATGCCATGTCTATCCGACACACTGCTGCGCTCGCCGCCCTGCT
This sequence comes from Mesorhizobium sp. M7A.F.Ca.US.005.03.2.1, assembly GCF_003997795.1. Lineage (NCBI taxonomy): Bacteria > Pseudomonadati > Pseudomonadota > Alphaproteobacteria > Hyphomicrobiales > Phyllobacteriaceae > Mesorhizobium > Mesorhizobium sp. M7A.F.Ca.US.005.03.2.1. The sequence goes on from NZ_RZRP01001186.1 coordinate 300, forward strand.
GCTGCTCGGCACCGCGCCGTTCGCACAAGCCGCCGACAAGCCGACCGATTCGCAGATCGCCCATATCGCCTACACGGCCGGGGTCATCGACATCGAAGCGGCCAAGCTGGCCATCGACAAATCGAAGAACAAGGAGGTTGTCGATTTCGCCAAGGACATGGTCCGCGATCACGAGGCTGTAAATGTTCAGGCGCTCGACCTGGTCAAGAAGCTCAAGGTCACCCCGGAAGACAACCCCACCAGCAAGGCGCTGACCAAAGCTGCGACGGAGGAGCGGGCCAAGCTCGCCAAACTCCACGGCGCTGCCTTCGACAAGGCCTATGTCGACAATGAGGTCGCCTATCACAAGCAGGTCAACGGCGCGCTCGAAACCCTTTTGATCCCGTCGGCGCAGAATGCCGAGCTGAAAAGCCTGCTGGAAACCGGCTTGAAGATATTCCAGGGCCATGAGCAGCACGCCGAACACGTCGCCGGCATGCTCAAGTAAGGACCGGGAGCATGCAGAACCACCATCTGTGGATTGCGTTGACGCTCGCCGTCGGGATCGTGCCGGCGCAAGCCGAAACCATCCAGGTCACCATCGACAGGCTGGTGTTCTCTCCGGCCACCGTCGAGGCAAAGGTCGGCGACACGATCGAGTGGGTGAACAAGGATGTGTTCGCCCACACGGCAACCGTGAAAGGCGGCTGGGAAGTGATGATCCCGCCGAAGAAATCCGCAAGCCTGACTTTGAAGACGGCGGGACCGGTCGACTACTTCTGCCGCTTTCACCCCAACATGAAGGGCCGTTTGGTGGTGGCGCCCTGATCCAGCTCCGACGAGTGCATGTCGCCCAAAAGTGACCTCGGTTTTGGGAGAACGACACGCATAAAAACAAAGACCTGAAGCGGGTCGCCTGAGGAATTCAAGCGACCCGCTTCAGGCTCGCCTGGCCTCGTCGGGACGCGCGATATGTGTCCACGAGCCGTCATAGCCCGGCTCGCGGCGTGCAATCCAGGCATTCAGCCCTTCGCGCAGATCAGCGGTCGGGGCCATGCGCGCAAACTGCTCGGCCTCGACCAGCAAACCTTCGGCGATGCTCTGGTTGAGGCCGCGCGCCACTGCCGTGAGGATGCCGGCAATCGCCAGATCGGAGTGCCGCAGGATACGCCTGGCC
>NZ_RZRP01001187.1:0-1450 GCF_003997795.1 Mesorhizobium sp. M7A.F.Ca.US.005.03.2.1
GATCTCCCACACGGGCTTGCCGTCGCCATCGAAGACCGCGACTGAGCCGCGATGCGCGCTCTCGACGATCGCGCCGCGCAAGACTTCGATCAGAACCGGATTTGTCATGTCACCTTCCGCAAATGCGGGCGGTTTATCTGATCCGGTCGAGAATGGAAACGTAGTTGGCGACCGCCGCACCGCCCATATTGAAGATGCCGCCCAGTTTTGCGCCCGGCACCTGGATGCCGCCGGCCTCACCGACAAGCTGCATGGCGGTCAAGACATGCATGGACACGCCAGTGGCGCCGATCGGATGGCCCTTGGCCTTCAGCCCGCCGGATGGATTGACCGGCAGGCGACCATCCTTGGCCGTTGTGCCGTCCAACGCCAGCTTCGCCCCCTCTCCCGGCTTGGCAAGGCCCATCGCCTCGTACTCGATCAGTTCGGCAATGGTGAAGCAGTCATGCGTTTCGACGAAGGACAGATCGTCGAGCGTCACGCCGGCCGATTTCAGCGCCCGGTTCCAGGCCTGCTCGCAGCCTTCGAAGGTCAGAATGTCGCGCTTCGACATCGGCAGGAAATCCTGCACATGTTCGTTGGCGCGGAAGGCAACGGCACGGCGCATCTTCAGCGCCGTGGCGGTGTCGGCAAGGATAAGGGCGGCGGCGCCGTCGGAGACCAGCGAGCAGTCGGTGCGCTTCAGAGGACCGGCAACGAAGGGGTTCTTCTCGCTCTCCTGGCGGCAGAACTCATAGCCGAAATCCTTGCGCATCTGCGCATAGGGATTGTCGACGCCGTTCTTGTGGTTCTTGGCGGCAATCATGGCCAGCGCATCCGACTGATCGCCATAACGCTGGAAATAGGCCTGCGCGATCTTGCCGAAGACGCCGGCGAAACCCGCCGGTGTCTCGCCGTCCTCGGGCAGATAGGACGCCTTGAGCAGGTTTTTGCCGATCTCCGGCCCCGGCGTCGTCGTCATCTGCTCCGCGCCGACCACCAGCACGATGCGAGCGGCATTCGCGTCAATGGCGCGGATGCCCTGGCGGACCGCCGCCGATCCGGTGGCGCAAGCGTTCTCGACACGCGTCGCCGGCTTGAAGCGCAGCCGGTCGTCGGCCTGAAGCACCAGACTGGCGGTGAAATCCTGCGCCGAAAAACCGGCGTTGAAGTGGCCGAGCACGATCTCGTCGACCTCGTCGGGACCGATGCCGGCATGGTCGAGCGCGTCCGTTGCCACCTTGACGATGAGGTTTTCGAGCGTTTCGCCCTCAAGCTTGCCGAAGCGCGAATGCGCCCATCCGACGATGCATGCGGTCATGGCGGTCTCCATCCTTGGCGCCGGCCTGGCATGTCGGCTCACGGCGCATTTCGCATCTATTGTTCAAAGATAAACAATCGTGCCGGTTTCGTGAAGGGCTGGAGGCCTACAATCGCTTGGTAGAGCCGAGATCGCGGCCGATTTTTTTGT
>NZ_RZRP01001188.1:0-1444 GCF_003997795.1 Mesorhizobium sp. M7A.F.Ca.US.005.03.2.1
CTCCCGACACTCGTCATCGGCAGCGGCATCGATCTCGTCCATCCGCTGGCCACCGCGCGCAGCCTTGCAGACACCATCCCCAATGCCGCCTTTGTCGAGGTGACGCCGAAGGCCACCGACAAGGAGCGTCATTTCGCCGAAATCCGCGCCGCCATCGGCAGCTTTCTCAACACAAATTTTGACAACCAGGACCAATCATGATCTCGAAATCTCTCTCCGGCCCGGCCGCCATCGCCGAACTGCCACGCGATCGCATGATCGCCGAATTCTCGCTCTGGTCTGCCAATCTTGCCAATTTCGAGAACGACTTGAAGCGCATCGAACCCTATGTCGATCTTCATCATATCGATGTGGCGGACGGTCATTTCGCCCCGTCCTTCCTGTTCTTCCCCGACCTCGTTGCCCGCATCGCCGGGCTGACGGCGAAACCCATCCACGTCCACCTGATGGTCGATGAAGCAATCGTCGAGGCGCAGACGCGCCAGTTCATCGAAGCCGGCGCCGACATGATCAGCGTCCATGCCGAGAATGGCGAAGCGGGATTGCGCGCCGTGCGGCTGGCGCGGGAGCTCGGCGCCGAGGCGGGCGTCGTGCTCAGGCTGGAGACGCCTGTGGAAGCGGTGACGGCCTTCGTCCCGGAAGTCGCCTTCGTAACGCTTCTTGGAACCGCAATCGGCGTCAAGGGACAGAGCCTGTCGGACAAGGCCTGCGACAGGCTGGGCGCTACCCGCGCTATCCTGAGAAAGGCCGGCCGTGAGGTGCAAGTGGTTCTGGCCGCCGACGGCGGCATCCGCCACGAGACCGTGCCGCTGCTGCGTGCCGCCGGCGCCGAAACCGTGGTTCTCGGTTCGCTCGCCTTCGGTGACAAGGACCTCGCCGGCCGCATCGGCTGGCTGCGCGGCTTGAAGGTCGCGGCATGACAACGGAAGCCGCCCTTGCGATCGATCTTGGCGGGACGGAGCTTCGCGCCGCCTTGGTCGACCGCGAAGGCAAGATCCTGGCATTCGCGGCGGTGCCGACGCAGGCGCAGGCCGGTCCAGACGTGGTGATCGGCCAGATCGAGGCGCTGGCGGCGACCGTCCATGCCGAAGCCCCGGCACTGTCGGTCGTCGGCGTCGGTGTCGGTGCGCCGGGACCGCTTGATCCGCTGGCCGGCATCGCCGTCGGCCCGCCGACACTCACCGGCTGGCTGGATGTACCGCTTGCCGACATCCTCGAGCGGCGGCTCGGCCTGCCGGTCCGTCTGGAGAACGACGCCAATGCCGCGGCGCTCGGCGAATGGCGCTTCGGCGCCGGCCATGGCGCTCGCTCGCTGGTCTTTGTCACGGTGTCGACCGGCATCGGCGGCGGTGTCGTCGTCGATGGGCGCATCCTGCATGGCCGCCGTGGCCTTGCCGCCGAGATCGGTCACATGACCATCACCAATGAGGGCGAGCGTTGCGTG
>NZ_RZRP01001189.1:0-1443 GCF_003997795.1 Mesorhizobium sp. M7A.F.Ca.US.005.03.2.1
TTGCAGGACCGAGTCGACCGACGTGTAGCAGATCGGCTTGCCGGTCCGGATGTGTTCCTCGCCAAAGCGCTCGATGATTTCGGTGCCCGGCGCATGGCAATTGCCGAGAATGCCCGGCACCTTGCCTTCGCGGATCATCGCCTCGGTCAGTTCGGCCGGAAAGGCGGGAACCGTATCCGGGAAATAGCCCCAGTCGAGGCGCACCGGCAGGCCGGCGATCTCCCAATGGCCCGACGGCGTGTCCTTGCCGCTCGAAACCTCCTGTGCGGCGCCGTGAAAGGCAGTTGGGAGCAGATCCGTCCCGCTGCTGGCAAAGCCCAGCCCCGTTGCGGTTTCGGCAGCCTTGCCAAGCCCGAGCGAGGCCATCTGGGGGACAAACAGCGGTCCACTGCGAAGCCCTTCGCGATCCGCGCGGCCCTCTGCACAGGCTTCTGCGATGTGCGCGAATGTGTTGGCGCCGGCGTCGCCGTAGCGGTCGGCGTCGGCCGCTCCACCGATGCCGAAGGAGTCCAGAACGAAGAGGAAAGCGCGTGCCATCGAGTTGTTGCCAGTTTGACCGACCAGACATAGGGTTCCGCGACTTCATTGGCAATTCGGAAACCAAACGGCAACGGCTTGGCGTGATAGTCTGGTGCATGTCGCCCAAAAGTGCGCAGCGGTTTTGGGATAACGACATGCACAAACAGAGATGCATGTCGCCCAACGGTGCGCAGCGGTTTTGGGCTGCGATATGCACAAATGCTCCGGGCATGGGCATGAATCGAGGACAACAGACCGTGGTTCCTGTCATGAGGGTTGCGCTGAAGACTTATGCCGCTCTCATGCTGGCGCAGGTCGCGCTCTGGTCAAATCCGGCGCATGCCGACTGGCGCGACGATATCGGCACGTTTCGCATCGGCATCGTTGCCGAGCCAGGCGCCGGCAACTCCGTTCCGGGGCTGGCACTGTTGACCGACGCCTACACCAAGGCCTTGGGCATGAAGGTCGAGTTTGTCGTTGCCCGCAACTATGCCGCGCTGATCGAGGCGCAGGCCAATGCCCGCATCGAATATGCGATCTATTCGGCCACCGCATATGCGACGGCCTCGCAGCGCTGCTTATGTATCGAACCGCTTGTGGCTCCGGTCGATTCAGACGGCGCGATCGGCATCCGCTCGGTTCTGCTGACGCGGGACGGCAAGCTGCCCGACCTTGCGGCGATGGACAGCCATCGTATCGCCATGGCGCCTCCTGACAGCGTCGGCGGTTCTCTCTTGCCATTGGCGGCGTTGGCGGCGGAAGGCCGCAAGATCGCGGAAGATGCACCGTTTCTGGTCCATGCCGATTCGGCCGCGGCGGCCGAGACGATGCTGGTCGACGGCAAAGCCGATGGCCTGTTCGGCTGGGTGACGGCCGCTGCCGACGGCCCGCGAGAACCGTCGGGCACGCAGGCGAGGTTGGAGG
>NZ_RZRP01000118.1:0-11025 GCF_003997795.1 Mesorhizobium sp. M7A.F.Ca.US.005.03.2.1
GCCGAAGATGACCGCCTTGAAGATGGTCTGGCGGACATCGGCGCCGAGCACCGGCAGCGAACCGGCGATGCGCGCGCCGATGGCACGTGGCGGCGGCAGCAGGATGAAGGGTATGCCGGCCCCACGCGTCACCGCTTCCCAGATGATCAGGATCCAGGCGCCGAAGATGGCCGGGATGATCAGGCGCAGCGCGGTGCGAGCCCATTTGGCGAACGGACGCAATGATGACAGCACCGCCACGCAGCGCCAGCCAAGCAGCCATGCACCGGTGAGCAACAGGAAGAACGGCGTCCGCGCCAGGCCTTCGAAGCCGGTGATGCCGCCAATCAGCAGCCAGGCGGCCAGATGCGCGCCGATGAAAAGCACAACGGCTTCGACAATGGACGGTATTCTGGTCATCGAGATCAAAGCGGCGACAAGCAGCACGCCGAAAATCAGCCAGGTCGTCGCCACATAGGGGTATATCAACGTCCCTGCAGGCTGCGCCAGTGCATCGACTTTCGGCGCGGCGATCGGGCCGAGCGCCACAGCGATCAGGCACAGCACGATCGCCAGCACTGCCTGCCAGGAGGGTTTCAGCCAGTTCATGCCGGCCTCCCGCCCATGGCGCGGTCGACGAGGCGCCCGGCAATGCCGACCACCATGACCAGAAGGGCTGCCACCACTGAGCCAGCAACCAGCGCCGACCAGATGTCGATGGACTGGCTATAATAGGCGCCGGCGAGCAGCTTGGCGCCGATGCCGGCGACAGCGCCTGTCGGCAGTTCGCCGACGATGGCGCCGACCAGGCTTGCCGCCACCGCCACCTTCATCGAGGTGAACAGGAACGGCACCGAAGCAGGCACGCGCAACATCCAGAAGGTCTGCGCGCGACTGGCATTGTAGGTGTGCATCAGGTCGAGATGCATGATCTCGGGCGAGCGCAGCCCCTTCACCATGCCGACAGTCACCGGGAAGAACGACAGATAGGTCGAAATCATCGCCTTCGGGACGAGCCCGCTGATGCCGATCGCCCCCAGCACGACGATGATCATCGGCGCCACAGCCAGGATGGGAATGGTCTGCGAGGCGATGATCCACGGCATCAGGCTGCGGTCGAGCGTCGCCACATGGACAATGCCGACGGCGATGATGATGCCGAGCGCCGTGCCGAAAGCGAAGCCGAGCAGCGTCGACGAAAGCGTCACCCAGGCATTGTAGACCAGGCTGCGGTTGGAGGTGATGGGCCGCAGGAAGGTGTTCTCGAAGAAATTCACCGCCACCTGGTGCGGCGCCGGCAATGTCGGCTTCGGCTGCGACAGCGTCTTGCCGATGAGTTCGCTGAACGTGGATGTTTCACCGGCGCGACGATCGAGATCGCGCTGGAACGGCGTGTTGAGGATGACGGCGAAGACATACCAGAGCGCGACCACGCCAACGAGGATGGAGGTGACGGGAACGAGCTTGTCGCGGAAGGTGTCCATCTAGCGGGCCTCAGCCGACTGGCGCCCTCCTCTCCCCAACGGGGAGAGGGTGGCCGGAGCGAAGCGGAGGTCGGGTGAGGGGGTAGCAATCTTTCCGTCAAGGCAAGCCAAGATCGTATCCAGGACCGCTCGACGTTCGGCCAAAACCTCATGATTCCAGAACCGGAGAACCGAATAACCTTGTCCGTTCAGCCAAGCTGTCCTGGAAGGGTCGGTTGGAGAATCTGCGTGCTGACTACCATCAAGTTCGACAATCAGGCTTACCTCGCGACAAACAAAATCCGCGATGAACGGTCCAAGCGGCACTTGCCTCACAAATTTGTAGCCATTGAGATGACGGTCTCTCAGTTCCCCCCAAAGCCTGTATTCAGCCTCGGTCTCGTCAACCCGCAGCTTTCGGGCGCGAGCGGTTGCCCCGACCTTTCTCTTGGTCGGATCCGTCGGCGCCGCCCCCTCACCCGACCTCCGCTTCGCTCCGGCCACCCTCTCCCCGTTGGGGAGAGGAGGGAGCCCGTCGTTTGCTCCCTCAATCGTCATAGCTGTGCCCCGCGCGCAGCCCGTCCCGCACCCGCGCTGCGATCGCCAGAAACTCCGGCGTCTCGCGGATGTCGAGCGGCCGCTCTCTCGGCAGCGTCGATTCGATGATGTCGCTGACGCGGCCGGGGCGCGGCGACATGACGACGATGCGCGTCGACAGATAGACGGCCTCCGGAATGGAGTGGGTGACGAAGCAGATGGTCTTGTTGGTGCGTCCCCACAATTCCAGCAGCTGCTCGTTGAGATGGTCGCGCACGATCTCGTCCAGCGCGCCGAACGGCTCGTCCATCAGCAGCAGGTCGGCGTCGAAGGCCAGCGCACGGGCAATCGAGGCGCGCTGCTGCATGCCGCCCGAGAGCTGCCAGGGATATTTCTTCTCGAATCCAGAGAGGTTGACGAGGCCGAGCGTGCGCTTGATCCGCTCGCCTTGCTCCGCCCTGGACAGGCCCATGATCTCCAGCGGCAGCCCCACATTGCGCTCGATGGTCCGCCACGGAAACAGCGCCGCCGCCTGGAAGACATAGCCATAGGCGCGTTTCTCACGCGCCTGCTCTGCTGTCATGCCATTGACGGAAATCGCCCCCGAGGTCGGCTTCTCCAGATCGGCGATGACGCGCAGCAGCGTGGTCTTGCCGCAGCCCGAAGGCCCGATGAAGGAGACGAACTCGCCCTTGCCGATGGTCAGATCGACATTGGACAGCGCCTGCACCGGCCCGTCATTGGTCTGGAAGGTCAGCCCGAGTTTGCTTGCCGCGACGACGGCTGGCGAATTCCCCGTCATCGGTTGCCGCCTGCCTGTTTCCGTTCCCGCGGCGGCTGGAATCCGATTGCTTTTATCGCGATGTTGTTTTCCACTTACCCTGTCCCATTTGGCCCTGTCCCTCTGACCTTGTCCCACGCGATCGACGCCCGGAGTTTCCCCGATGTCGCCCAAACCCACTTGTCATCTTATCCGCCCTGAAAGCACTTATGAAGGCAAGCAGGGGCTGACCTATTTCGCCGGCATTGCCGCCGAGACCGTCGGTGCCTCCGGCATCTGCATGCACATGCTCACCATGCCGCCCGGCGCCCGCGCCAAGGCGCATATGCACGAGAGCCACGAGACGGCGATCTATGTGCTCTCCGGCGAAGTTCACACCTGGTATGGCGACCGGCTCGAGCATCATATCGTCGTCAAGGCCGGTGATCTCTTCTACATCCCCGCCGGCGTGCCGCATCTGCCGGCCAACCTGAGCGGCGCCCCGTCCTCTGCCGTCATTGCGCGCACCGATCCCAACGAACAGGAGAGCGTCGTCCTGCTGCCGGAACTGGATGCGCTGGTCGCCGGAAGCTGACTTCGCCGGGCTAGGCGCCCGTCGGCCAATTGCTAGAGGTTTGCGCCCGCCAGCTTCGGCAATCATCGGCACCGAGACACTTCCCCATAGACGGTGCCGTCCGCATCCGCGATCAACAGTTTCTTGGCGTTCTTGGTGCTGTGCTTGATGATGAAGGTGGCGGGCGACTTGCCCTCTTCGCCTTCGGCCTCGCACTCCGCCTTCACCACAAGCGAGCCGTCGGCCTGGACCCTCTTGCCGGTGAAGGTGCAAGCGCTCGTCGCCGTGATGAAGTCGGTGTTGGTTAGAAGCAGCATGTCCTCGGCGTAGACTTCCTGGCCGTTCTTGTTGATGCAGCCGGACTTGTTGCCATAAGGTTTGGCTAGGTCGATGCCGGCCGCCGTCACTTGGCTGGCCACCAGAACCAAAACTGCCGCGAAAAGAAGTCCCCCGCGCCGCACCTCAAACCCCGGTCGCCGGGATGCCGGTGCGTTCCACCTTGCGCGGCGCGGAGATTTCCTTCCACGTCGACAGCGCCCGGTTGACCGCCGCATTCGGCTCGCGGCCGACGAATTCACCATGGCCGGGCTTGGCCTTGACCTCGGCCTCCTGGATCGACAGTTCGCCCCGCGAGAACACGAACCGCGGCAGGCCGGTCACCTCGAAACCCTCGAAGACATTGTAGTCGATCACCGATTGCTGCTTCTTGGACGAAATTGTCTTCTTGCGCTTGGGATCCCAGACAACGATGTCGGCGTCGGCGCCCTCTACGATGGCGCCCTTCTTCGGATACATGTTGAGGATCTTGGCGATGTTGGTCGAGGTCACCGCGACGAACTCGTTCATCGTCAGCCGGCCGGTGTTAACGCCTGTGGTCCACAGCACCGGCATGCGGTCTTCAAGCCCGCCGGTGCCGTTCGGGATCTTGGTGAAATCGCCGACGCCGTTGCGCTTCTGTTTGGTGGTGAAAGCGCAATGATCGGTCGCCACCACCTGCAGCGACCCCGCCTGGAGGCCGGCCCACAGCGAGTCCTGGTGCGATTTGTTGCGGAAGGGCGGGCTCATCACGCGGCGTGCCGCATGGTCCCAGTCCTTGTCGAAATACTCGCTCTCGTCCAGCGTCAAATGCTGGATCAGCGGCTCGCCGAACACCCGCATGCCCTTCTGGCGCGCCCGGCGGATCGCTTCATGGCTCTGCTCGCAGGAGACATGCACGACATAGAGCGGCACGCCGGCCATGTCGGCGATCATGATGGCGCGGTTGGTCGCCTCGCCTTCCACTTCGGGCGGCCGTGAATAGGCGTGGCCCTCGGGGCCGTTGTTGCCGGCAGCCAGCAGCTTCTGCGACAGTGCCGCCACCACGTCGCCATTCTCGGCATGAACGAGCGGCAGCGCGCCGAGATCGGCGCAGCGCTGGAACGACGCATACATCTCGTCGTCGTCGACCATCAGCGCGCCCTTGTAGGCCATGAAATGCTTGAACGAGGTGATGCCCTTGTCGACGACCGTGGCCATCTCGTCGAACACCTGCTTGCCCCACCAGGTGATCGCCATGTGGAAGGAGTAGTCGCACGACGCCTTCGAGGTCTTGTTGTCCCACATCTGCAAGGCTTCGAGCAGCGACTGCTGCGGCGCCGGCAGGCAGAAATCGACCACCATGGTCGTGCCGCCGGAGAGCGCTGCGCGCGTGCCGGACTCGAAGTCATCGGCCGAATAGGTGCCCATGAACGGCATTTCGAGATGGGTGTGCGGGTCGATGCCGCCCGGCATGACGTAGCAGCCGGTGGCGTCGAACTCATGGTCGCCATGCAGGCCCGAACCGATGGCGACGATCTTGCCGTGCTGCATCAGCACATCGGCTTTCCAGGTGCGGTCGGCGGTGACGATGGTGCCGTTTCGGATGACTTTGGTCATTGACTGTTCCCTTGTTCTCTTCGCGCTTCTTTACGAGCGTCGTTTGGAAGGTGGATTCTAAGCTCACTCCACGATGACAGCCGTCTCCACCACCGCGTGGAACAAGACATCGGCACCCGCCGAAGCCCATTCCTTGGTGATCTCCTCGGCCTCGTTGTGGCTGAGGCCATCGACGCAAGGGCACATCACCATGGCGGTGGGCGCGACGCGGTTGATCCAGCAGGCGTCGTGGCCGGCACCGGAAACGATGTTGCGATGGGAATAGCCAAGGCGGTCGGCGGCATCGCGGATCGCCTTGACGCAGCCGGCATCGAAAGTCACCGGATCGAAAGCGCCGACCTGTTCGATCTCGTAGCGGATGTCGAGTGCATCGCAGATCGTGTCGATGCCTTCGCGGATACGGCCATCCATCGCGTCCAGCACTTCCTTTTCCGGCGAGCGGATATCGACGGTGAAGACGGTGCGCCCGGCGATGATGTTGCGCGAATTGGGATAGACCTCCATGTGGCCGACCGCGCCGACGGCATCGGGCTGGTAGTCCATGGCGATCTCGTGCACCAGTTCGATCACCCGCGCCATGCCGAGCCCGGCATTGCGGCGCTTGGGCATCGGCGTCGAGCCGGTATGGGCTTCCTTGCCGGTCAGCGTCACCTGCAGCCATTTCAGGCCCTGGCCATGGGTGACGACACCGATGTCGATATCTTCATCCTCGAGGATCGGTCCCTGTTCGATATGCAGTTCGAAGAAGGCATGGATCTTGCGGTCGCCGACCTTCTCGGGGCCTTTCCAGCCGATACGCTCCAGTTCCTCGCCGAATTTCTTGCCCTGCTTGTCGACATGCCCGTACACATCGGCCTGGTCGAGCACGCCGGCGAACACGCCGGACGCCATCATAGCCGGCGCGAAGCGCGAGCCCTCCTCGTTCGTCCAGTTGGTGACGACGATCGGATGTTTGGTCTTGATGCCGAGATCGTTGAGCGAGCGCACCACTTCAAGCCCGCCCAGTACGCCGAGCACGCCGTCATACTTGCCGCCGGTCGGCTGCGTATCGAGATGGCTGCCGACATAGACCGGCGGCAGGCTGGGATCGGTGCCTTCGCGGCGGGCAAACATCGTGCCCATTTCATCGACGCCCATTTCGAGCCCGGCCGCATCGCACCAGCGCTTGAACAGATGCCGCCCTTCGCCGTCTTCGTCGGTCACGGTCTGGCGATTGTTGCCGCCGGCAATGCCGGGGCCAATCTTCGCCATCTCCATGATGGAATCCCACAAACGATCTGAATTGATTCGCAGATTCTCGCCGGGTGCGGCCATCTCGAGTTCCCATCTACACCGGGGGTCTTGTCGCCCCTTGAGTGATTTACAGCTTGACCGTATGGTCAGCTTTTAAACTACACAACCTGACCAAGCGGTCAACTAGAATCTTGGGGTAGACATGGCAGAACCCACCCGCCCCATGCGGCGACAGGAGATCCGCCGAGAGAATGAAAAAACCATTCTCGTCGCTGCAGAGAAGGTGTTTGCGGAGGCAGGGTTTGGCGGCGCCACGATGCAGTTGATTGCGGATCTGGCCGGACTGCCAAAGGCAAATCTCCACTACTATTTCGCCACCAAGGAAGAGCTTTACCGGTCGGTCGTTCAAAACATCTTTGAAATCTGGCTACAGGCGGCCAATTGCTTCGACGCGGCGCGCGGGCCCATAGACGGCATCAGTGCCTATATCGACGCCAAGATGGAAATATCACGCCGCCATCCGGACGGCTCGAAGGTCTGGGCCTCCGAAGTGATGCACGGGGCGCCGGTGCTTCAGGACTATATGGAATCGACGCTGCGCGAATGGACCGACGGCCGCGTCGAGATCATCAGGCGCTGGATCGAGGAAGCCAAGATGGACCCGGTGGATCCGCGCCATCTGCTCTATATGCTTTGGGCCACGACCCAGCACTACGCCGATTTCGGCCATCAGATCGAGACACTCAATGGCGGAAAACCTCTGTCCGACCGGCAATGGCGGGAAGCCAAGGAAAATATCAAGCGGGTGATCCTGACCGGGATCGGTGCGTTGCCCGCCTGACTGTAATGGTTCGTTGCAAGCCAAAGGTCAGGTCGGCGCGCTGCCGCGCCGACCTCAACCGACCGCGTCAGTCCGTCAATCGATTGACCTCAGCACATCGCGAACATGGTCGATCAATTCGTTGATCTGGCCCTTGGTGATGATCAGCGGCGGCGAGAGCGCGATGATGTCGCCGGTGGTGCGGATCAGCGCGCCGCGCTCGAACGCCTTGACGAAGGCCGAGAAGGCCCGTTTGGTCGGCTGGCCGGCGATCGGCGCCAGCTCGATCGCACCGATCAGGCCGATGTTCCTGATATCGATGACGTTCGGCTCGCCTTTCAGCGAATGCAGCGCGTCTTCCCAGTACGGCGCCAGCTCCTCGCCACGGGTCAGCAGGCCCTCTTCCTTGTAGGTGTCAAGCGTGCCGAGTGCGGCCGCGCAGGCGATCGGGTTGCCCGAATAGGTGTAGCCGTGGAAGAACTCGATCATGTGCTCGGGGCCGGTCATGAAGGCGTCGTGGATCTCCTTCTTCACAAACACCGCGCCCATCGGGATGACGCCGTTGGAGACGCCCTTGGCGGTGGTCATGATGTCGGGCGTGACACCGAAATAGTCGGCGGCGAACGGTGTGCCGAGACGGCCGAAACCGGTGATGACCTCATCGAAGATCAACAGGATGCCGTGCTTGGTGCAGATCTCGCGCAGCTTCTCCAGATAACCCTTCGGCGGCAGGATGACGCCGGTGGAGCCGGCGACCGGCTCGACGATGACGGCGGCGATGGTCGAAGCGTCGTGCAGGGCGACGATACGCTCCAGCTCGTTGGCGAGTTCCGCGCCATACTCCGGCACACCCTTGGTGAAGGCGTTCTTTTCCGGCAGATGCGTGTGCGGCATATGGTCGACGCCGCCGAGCAGCGTGCCGAACATCTTGCGGTTGGTGACGATGCCGCCGACCGAAATGCCGCCGAAATTGACGCCGTGATAGCCGCGCTCGCGGCCGATCAACCGGGTGCGCGAGCCCTCGCCCTTCACACGGTGATAGGCGATCGCCATTTTGAGCGCGGTCTCGACCGATTCCGAGCCGGAATTGGTGAAGAAGACATGGTCCATGCCCTTGGGCGCCAGGTCGACCAGGCGGTTGGCCAGTTCGAACACGATCGGATGGCCCATCTGGAAGGCCGGCGCATAATCGAGTTCGGCAGCCTGGTGCTGGATCGCCTCGGTGATCTTCGGACGGCAGTGGCCGGCATTGACGCACCACAGGCCGGCGGTGCCGTCGAGCACCTTGCGGCCGTCACTGGTTGTGTAATGCATGTCCTTGGCGGACACCATCATGCGCGGCGCCTGCTTGAACTGCCGGTTTGCCGTGAACGGCATCCAGAATGCACTGAGATCGTTCGGCGTGACTTTCAGCCGGTTGGACATGACCAGGACTTCCCCTTGTAAACTGTTTCGCTGCGCCCAACGCTTGGTCTTTGCCGCGTTTTCATGCTACGCAAATTTTTGACCGATTGGACAAACGTTAGCACCGCCCTTTAGGCGGTCAAGGATTACTAGCGGAAATGCGGCACCTGAAGTGCGTTCCACAGGCTAGGGAAAAACTGGTCCAGAGAATTGGTCCAGATGAGCCTCAACACGAGGGCTTGCAACGGTGACCATCGGCACGGATGCCCCTCGCCGCACCCGCATCCAGCAGGAAAAGCGCGAACTCATCCTGGAGGCGGCGCTTGAGGTCTTCTCCACCAACGGCTTTCGCGGCTCGACCATCGACCAGATCGCCGAAGCCGCCGGCATGTCGAAACCGAACCTGCTCTATTATTTCCGGCGCAAGGAAGACATCCACGAAACGCTGATGCAGCGCCTGCTCGACACCTGGCTGGCGCCACTGCGCGAACTCGACGACATTGGCGATCCCCTAACCGAACTGCGCAGCTACATCAGGCGCAAGCTGGAGATGGCGCGCGATTTTCCGCGCGAGAGCCGGCTGTTCGCCAACGAGATCCTGCAAGGCGCGCCGCGCATCATGCCGCTGCTGGCGGGCGAACTGAAAACGCTGGTCGACGAGAAGGCCGCCGTCATCAAGGGCTGGATGCGCGCCGGCAAGATCGCCAAGACCGACCCTTGGCACCTGATCTTCTCGATCTGGGCGACGACGCAGCATTATGCCGATTTCGACGTCCAGGTCCGCGCCGTGCTCGGACCGAACCGCGGCGGCGACGGCCGCTTCGAGGATGCGGCAAGATTTCTCGAGCAGTTGTTCCTCGATGGGCTGAAGCCGAAGGGCTAAATGGTTTCGTCATTCTAGGGCGAAGCAAGGAGCGACGCGGCGCGGCGCAGACCCTAGAATCCATGCCGCGACTTCAACGCGCCGCAAAAGGTCCAAATTCTGTTCCGTAGTACTCTTCGGCAAACGTCCCGGCATGGATCCTCGGGTTTCCGCGTCCGCTTCGCCCGTGGATGACGAAGCCGAGGGGGACGCCAGCCAACCTCAGGCGCTGCGCCGCTCGGCCGGCAGCGCGTCCAGCAATGCCTGCAGCTTGGCGATCGAATTCTGCTCGGCTAACGGCGTGTAGACGATCAGCTTCATGTCCGAGCCGTCGCCGATCGACAGGCTCATATGCTCGAAGGTCATGGCGCCCGCGCTCGGGTGCCGGACATGTTTCACCCCCGACAACCGATGCGCGACGTCGCGCTGCGGCCACCAGGCACGAAATTCGGGGCTCGAACGCGTCATCAACTCGATCAGCCGCTCGAAATCCGGATCGCCGACATAGCGGGCGCTCGCGGCCCGGAACGAGGCCAGCACGGTGTGCGCCAGTTGCTCCCAGTCGACCAGCAGGTGCCGGTGATGCGGGCTCGTGAACACCATGTGGACGATGTTGCGGGCGTCACCCTCCAGCAGGCCATAATCGCCGAACACCGCCACCGCCGCCGGGTTCCAGGCCAGCACGTCCCAGCGCCGCCCGACGACATAGGCCGGCTGCAGCACCAGGCTCTGCAGCATGTGCAGCAACGGGCCATCGACCTTTTCCGGCGCTACGGCACGGCGCTCCGGCTGCTGGCGGTCGGCGAGGATGAACAGATGCTGTTTTTCGGCGGCGTCGAGGCGCAGTGCTTCGGCGAGCGCCGTCAGCACCTCGACCGAGGGCCTGACCTCCCGCCCCTGCTCCAGCCATGTGTACCAGGTCGTGCCGACACCGGCGATCATCGCCACCTCCTCGCGGCGCAAGCCCGGCGTACGTCGCCTGAGACCGATGGCGATGCCTGCGGCCGAGGGCGTCAGCCTTTCGCGGCGCGAGCGCAGGAAGGCGCCGAGTTCGCGCCGGCGGCTGTTTTCAGCCGAACGTGTGGGGGCCGCGTGAGGTTGGGACTCCATGCGCGTATTATAGCAGTATTGATACCAGGATAAAGTTTGAACTGTTTGGCCAGCGCCAACTGCCCCATCTTCCGTTCAGAGCAACAGAACGGAGGCTCTGAACATGGAACTCAAAGACAAGACGATCCTCATCACCGGCTCGACAGACGGCGTCGGCCGCGTTGTCGCGCAACGGCTCGGCGCCGCGGGCGCCCGTGTGCTGGTGCACGGCCGCGATGCAACGCGCGGCAAGGCTGTTGTCACCGAGATCGAAGCCGCCGGCGGCAAGGCCGAGCTTCTGGTCGCCGACCTCTCTTCGCTGGCCGAGGTGCGCCACCTCGCCGAGGCGGTGCGCGCCCGGACGAACCGGCTGGACATCCTCATCAACAA
>NZ_RZRP01001190.1:0-1443 GCF_003997795.1 Mesorhizobium sp. M7A.F.Ca.US.005.03.2.1
GCTTCAGATGGTTTCCGAGAGTTCCATGTCCGACAAGGTCGTCACCCGTTTTGCCCCCTCGCCCACCGGCTATTTGCACATAGGCGGCGCGCGCACGGCGCTGTTCAACTGGCTGTATGCAAAGCATACCGGCGGCACGATGCTGCTGCGCATCGAGGACACCGATCGCGAACGCTCCAATGAAGCCGCGACGGCTGCCATCCTCGACGGGCTTTCCTGGCTTGGCCTGAGCTGGGACGGCGAGCCGGTGTCGCAGTTCGAGCGTGCGCCCCGCCACCGCGAGGTGGCCGAGGAGCTCGTGCGCATGGGCAAGGCCTATTATTGCTACGCCACGCCAGCCGAACTGGAGGCCATGCGCGAGGCCGCCAGAGCCAAGGGGCTGCCACCCCGCTACGATGGCCGCTGGCGCGACCGCGACCCCTCAGAGGCACCCGCAGGCGCCAAGGGCGCCATCCGCATCAAGGCGCCGACCGAAGGCGAGACCGTCGTCCATGACCGGGTCCAGGGCGACGTGCGCTTTCCCAACAAGGATCTCGATGACTTCATCATCCTGCGTTCCGACGGCAATCCCACTTACATGCATGCCGTCGTCGTCGATGATCATGACATGGCCGTCACCCACATCATTCGCGGCGATGATCATCTGACCAATGCCGCCCGCCAGACCGTCATCTACAACGCCATGGGCTGGGACGTGCCGTCCATGTCGCATATCCCGCTGATCCACGGCGCCGATGGCGCCAAGCTATCGAAGCGGCACGGCGCGCTTGGCGTCGAGGCCTATCGCGCCATGGGCTACCTGCCGGAGGCGCTGCTCAACTACCTGGCGCGTCTCGGCTGGAGCCATGGCGACGACGAGATCATGTCGATCAAGGACATGATCTCCTGGTTCGACATAGGCGATGTCAACAAGGGCGCGGCGCGCTTCGACTTCGCCAAGCTGGAGGCAATCAACGGCGCGCATATGCGCCGCATGAGCGATGCCGAACTGTTCGACATCTTCATCGCCACCCTGCCCTACCTCGAAGGTGGCCCGGCGATCGCCGCACGCCTGAACGACAGCACCAAGGCGCAGTTGCTGGCAGCGCTTCCGGGCCTGAAGGAGCGCGCCAAGACGCTGGTGGAGCTCGTCGACGGCGCGGCTTTCCTGTTTGCCACCCGACCGCTGCCGATCGACGACAAGGCGGCCCTTCTGCTCACCGATGACGCCCGCAAGATCCTGCGCAGTGCTCACGAAGCTTTGAACGGGCTTGCGGGTGACTGGACAGCCGCCTCGGCGGAGGCGGCGATCCGCGAGGTGGCAGCGGCCGGCAGCCACAAGCTCGGCGCGGTGGCCCAGCCTTTGCGCGCCGCTTTGACCGGCAAAAGCACCTCGCCGGGCGTGTTCGATGTGCTCGCCGTGCTCGGCCGCGAGGAAAGCCTGGCGCGCATCTCAGATCAAAT
>NZ_RZRP01001191.1:0-1437 GCF_003997795.1 Mesorhizobium sp. M7A.F.Ca.US.005.03.2.1
GATCAGCACGCCGTAGCGGATCTTGGGGTGGCGGTCGCCGCCGGCCTTGCCGGTGCCGCCCAGCGTCACGCCATGCAGGATCGACACGTCATCCTCGATGACCGCGGTCTCGCCGACCACGAGGCCGGTTGCGTGGTCGATGAAGATGCCCTTGCCGATGCGGGCGGCCGGGTTGATGTCGGTCTGGAAGACCGAGGACGAGCGGCTCTGCAGATAGAGCGCGAAATCCTTGCGCCCCTGGTTCCACAGCCAATGCGCCAGCCGATGGGTCTGGATGGCGTGGAACCCCTTGAAATAGAGCACCGGCATGATGAAGCGGTCGCAGGCAGGATCGCGATCGTAATAGGCCTGGATGTCGACACGTACCGTCGTCGGCCACTCCTTGTCGTCGGCCAGCATGGACTTGAAGGTCTGGCGGATGAGATCGGAGCCGATGTCCTGGTGCGCCAGCCGCTCGGCCAGCCGATGAATGACTGCTTCTTCCAGGCTGTCCTGGTTGAGGATGGTCGAATAGAGAAATGCAGCGAGCAGCGGGTCGCGGTTGACAGCCTCCATGGCCTCGTCCCGGATCGAACGCCAGATCGGATCGACCGGCTTCAATGCGCTGTGTCGGGAAATGCTGATGCTGTTCATCGCCGTCTCGTCCTGCGTCCTGCCTGGCCTGCCTGTTGTGCTTGCCTGTTGCCTGGCCGCACATATAAGCCAGATCATAGCACGATTGAACTCAATTTTCCTTAGTGCTTTGTCAAATGGATTTGGTTCGCGGGAATTCAAGCAGCCATGGAAAACGAACCCTTGATCGACGACGCGCTGAAAAGCGAGCTCTCAGGGCTCTACCGGGCACAGGGCCGCCACTACCACAACCTTGCCCATATCGAGGCGATGCTGGCGCTGGCTGGCGACTATCGAAGGTTGCTGGCCGATCCCGAGGCGATCGAAGCGGCGATCTGGTTCCACGATGCCGTCTATGACAGCAAGGCCAAGGACAATGAGGCGCAAAGTGCCGCCCTTGCCGAAAAAAAGCTGGCGGGCCGCGCAGATCCTTCACGTATCAACCGCATCTCGGCAATGATCGTCGCCACCGCCACGCACCAGGTGCCGCCGTTCGACGACGCGACGGCCACACGGGACGCAAGTCTTTTCCTGGATATGGACCTGTCGATCCTGGGTGCCGCACCGGACGCCTTCGACGCCTATGAGCGCGCCGTGCGGCGCGAGTACCACTGGGTGGAGGAGCCGATGTGGCGAGCCGGACGCAGTGCGGTCTTGAAGAGTTTCCTCGCCCGCCCGCATATCTTCCACACGCAAGAGTTTCGCCAGCGCTTCGAACCGCAGGCCCGGGAAAACATCGCGCGATCGCTGGCGGCCCTTGCAAACGGCTAAGGACAATCAGGATAAGCGCCTATCACGATGCCAAGCAGCCTCGTCCCCGACTAC
>NZ_RZRP01001192.1:0-1434 GCF_003997795.1 Mesorhizobium sp. M7A.F.Ca.US.005.03.2.1
CGCATGGTCTGCCCACGGGCAAGTCCCGCGGCCAGCGCGCCAACGAATTCATCGCCGGCGCCATGCGTGCTGGCGACCTTGACCGGGATGGCGGACAGCGCAAAGGCCTCGCCGCTCCGGTCGCAACAGGCGACGCCTTCGCCGCCCGCCGTGACGATCGCCACGGGATAGAGATCGGCCAATAGCCGTGCGGCTTGCGCGGCCCCGTCGAGTGTCTCGACCACTGCCGTGCCAGCCAGGAATTCCGCCTCGATGGCGTTGACCACCAATATGTCGACCAGGGCGATCAACTCCTCGGAGAGTTTGCGCGCGGGGGCCGCGTTGAGCACGACGCGGCCGCCCCGTGCCTTGACTGCGCGTGCGGCGGCAATGTTGGCGGCTTCCGGCACTTCGTTCTGCAGCAGGAGCACCGCCGTCTGTCCCACCACATCGGAAGCAGAGGCACTGTCGGCATGGCCCCGTGCCAGATTGCTGCCCGAGACGATCACCGCGCCATAGTCGCCGCCTTGGTCGAAGATCGCCACGCTCATGCCGGAGCCGGCGCCAGCGGCCACCCGCACGAAGCGGCGGTCGACCTTGGCGCGATCGAGATTGGCCAGCAACGCCCGCCCGAAATCATCGTCGCCGACGGCGCCGATCATCGCCGCATACACACCGGCTCGCGCCGCCGAGACGGCCTGGTTGCCGCCCTTGCCACCGCATTTGGGGTGCCAGGCATGGCCGGTCACCGTCTCGCCCTTGCGCGGGCGGTCGGGCGCGTCGACCATAATGTCGTAATGCAGGCTGCCGAACACGGTCACCAGCGGCGTTGTCGTCATGAGCCCCGGTCTTTTCGTTTCGATGTCACCGCCGACATAGTGCGGCCGAGATTTCGCTCCGCCGCCTGATAGTCGCGCTGCGCCACCGCGACGAACAACGCGTCGAGAATGTTGAGCTGGGCAATGCGGGCCGCTGCGTTCTCGCCCATCAGCGGCGAACCCTGCGCGGTCGAGCACAGAACGATATCGGCGACGGCGGCCAGGGGCGAGTTGTCGTAATTGGTGATGGCCAGCGTGCGGGCACCGTTCTTGCGGGCCAACTGAATGGCGTCGATAACGGCCGACGTGTTGCCCGAATGCGAGAAGCCGACGGCGATGTCGTCGCCGCCGAGCAGCGAGGCCGACATCAGCATCATGTGCGAATCGTCGTAGACGGATGCGCGGATGCCGATGCGCAGGAATTTGTGCGAAACGTCGCGCGCGATCTGCGCCGAGCCGCCGACGCCATAGAAATCCCGGTTCTTGGCACGGAAGAGCAGCTCGGCGGCGCGGTCGAAATCCTCGATGTCGAGGATCGCCAGCGTCTCCTCCAGCGCCTGGATGGAGGTGCGGAACACTTTTTGCACGATCTCGGCCGAACTGTCGTCGGATGACAGTTCCTGGTGCATCTCGGCGG
>NZ_RZRP01001193.1:0-1423 GCF_003997795.1 Mesorhizobium sp. M7A.F.Ca.US.005.03.2.1
CTACAGCGCCTATTCGACCGGCCGCGGCTCCATCGTCATGCGCGGGCGCGTCAACATCGAACAGCGCGGCAACGACCGCGAGTCCATCATCATCACCGAAGTTCCCTACCAGGTGAACAAGTCGTCGATGATCGAGAAGATGGCTGAACTGGTGCGCGACAAGCGCATCGAAGGCATTTCCGATATCCGCGACGAGAGCGACCGCCAGGGCTACCGGGTCGTCATCGAGCTGAAGCGCGACGCCGTTGCCGACGTCATTCTCAACCAGCTCTACCGCTTCACGCCACTGCAGACCTCTTTCGGCGCCAATATGGTGGCGCTGAATGGCGGCAAGCCGGAAGTGATGAACCTGACCGATATGCTGAAGGCTTTCGTCGCCTTCCGCGAGGAGGTGATCACAAGGCGGACGAAGTTCCTGCTGCGCAAGGCGCGCGATCGCGCCCATGTGCTGGTCGGTCTCGCTATCGCAGTCGCCAACATCGACGAAGTCATCAAGCTGATCCGCACCGCGCCGGATCCGCAGACGGCGCGTGAGCAGTTGATGGAGCGGCGCTGGCCCTCTGGCGACGTGGAATCTCTGATCCTCCTGATCGATGATCCACGCCACCGGATCAACGAGGACGGTACCTACAATCTGTCCGAGGAGCAGGCGCGCGCCATCCTCGAGCTGCGCCTGCAGCGCCTGACCGCGCTCGGCCGCGACGAGATCGCCGACGAGTTGAACACGATCGGCGCCGAAATCATCGATTATCTGGACATTTTGTCTTCCCGCGCGCGCGTCCAGCAGATCGTCAAGGACGAGCTTGCCGCCGTGCGCGACGAGTTCGGCACGCCGCGCCGCACCGAGCTCACCGACGGCGGTTCGGACATGGAAGACGAGGATCTGATCCAGCGCGAAGACATGGTCGTGACGGTGAGCCATTCCGGCTACATCAAGCGCGTGCCGCTGTCGCTCTACCGGGCGCAGCGCCGCGGCGGCAAGGGCCGCTCCGGCATGTCGACCAAGGAAGAGGATTTCGTCACCCGGCTGTTCGTCGCTAACACCCATACGCCGGTGCTGTTCTTCTCCTCGCGCGGCATCGTCTACAAGGAAAAGGTCTGGCGGCTGCCGATCGGCAATCCGCAGTCACGCGGCAAGGCGCTGATCAACATGCTGCCGCTGGAGCAGGGCGAGCGCATCACCACCATCATGCCGCTGCCGGAGGACGAGGCCAGTTGGGGCGAACTCTACGTGATGTTCGCCACCACACGCGGCACCGTGCGCCGCAACGATCTATCCGACTTCGTCCAGGTCAACCGCAACGGCAAGATCGCCATGAAGCTGGAGGAAGAAGGCGACGAGATCCTCGGCGTCGAAACCTGCACCGACAAGGACGACGTGCTGCTGACCGCCAGTTCCGGCCAGTGCATACGCTTCTCCGTC
>NZ_RZRP01001194.1:0-1422 GCF_003997795.1 Mesorhizobium sp. M7A.F.Ca.US.005.03.2.1
GGGCTGGCTGTGGGCGCGCGGCTTCGAGGGCGGCGGCCCGCATGTCCAGCTTTATCGGCGCATCGCGCACTGGCTGATGAAGGAGCCGGAGCTCGAGGAGGAGCGGCTGACCGCCGATGGTCGTGGCATGATGCTGGAAATCCGCCGCCAGACGATGGCCGACGATCCCGGCGCCGCGCAGATCATCACCCCGTCCGGCAAAACCTTGACCGTCAAGCTCGACAAAGCCGAGCCCGGGGTCTTCCTCGGCAGCGTCGAGACCAGCGAGATCGGGCTCTACCAGGTCGCCAATGGCGACCTCACCGCGCTTGCCCATGTCGGGCCGGTCAACGCACCGGAATTCGCAGACGTCATTTCCACCGAAAACCGGCTGAAGGCGCCGGCGGAAGCCACCGGCGGCAGCGTGCGCCGGCTGGCGTCTTCCACAGCCCTTGGCAGCGACGTGACGCTGCCTTCCATCGTGCCGGTGCGCTCGGCTGGTGCCGCATCCGGCAGCGACTGGATCGGCCTGCGCACGACAGACGACAGCGTGCTCAAAGCCGTCTCGCGCGTGCCGCTGTTCGGCGGCTTCCTCGGCCTCGGCCTGCTGCTTCTGGCAATGGGTTCGATGTGGTACCGCGAGGGACGGTAGCGCGGCGCTCTTTTTCCTTCTCCCCTTGTCGGAGAAGGGAAAGCCCCCTGCTCTACTCCTCCGGCTCCGTCGTGAACATCAGCGGATAGCCCTTGGCCTTGCCGGCATCGGTGGCGCGCGTCGCCTTGGTCTCGGCGACATCCTTGGTGAACACGGCGACGACGCAGACGCCACGCCGATGCGCAGTGATCATCACCCGGTGCGCTTGGTCCTCGCTGAGTTTGAACTCGCCCTTCAGCACCGTCACCACGAATTCGCGCGGCGTGAAATCGTCGTTGATGAGGATGACCTTGTAGAGTTTTGGCCGTTCGACTTGCGGCTTGATCTGGGTACGCGGTTTTGTGGTGATTTCAGGCATCGGAACCGACAGTTTTGCGTAAGCGACGTAACCGCCATTCTGGCACCGGTGAAAACGGTCGTCCATTTTGATCGACGCGCGAAACCGGTGTCCGCCGACGCGGCCATTCACAATCATGTGGGAAGGTGTCGGTTGCCGTTCAACGGCCTTGGCGGCCGAACATGCGACGGCCGGGAATCTGCCGCACGGCCGCAGCGGGCGGTATATCGGACCGAAAACGGTTTCCGCCGGCATCCGCCCGGCGTTCCAGCCAGGTCGCGATCGGCCACGCGGCGACGCAGATCAACGTCGCGCCGGTCAGCACGACCAGCAGCCAGGTCTGTGCCGGCGTTATGTAGTCCCAGTTGGTGGAAATCGCCGGCGCGAACAGCGAAGGCTCGGTGCGTCCGCTGGCCGGATCGGGGACCGGGCTGGCGGTGAACAGGATAAGCAC
>NZ_RZRP01001195.1:0-1421 GCF_003997795.1 Mesorhizobium sp. M7A.F.Ca.US.005.03.2.1
AGCAGGAACGGACCAAAGGTGAGGTGAACCCGTTGCATCCCGCCATATTAAACGTTTCGGAATTTTTCGGAACAGTTTCGGCCGCGCTTTAGTACGCAGGTCCGCTCATCCGCCAAAGTAGCGTTATCGACTTTAGCAGCACCAAGAAAGGACGAGCCAAATGAGCACGCAGCTTTCTTTTACCTCAAGACTCTACCAGTCTCTCTGGAGCGAACAGCCGACGTGGACGACTGAACCGGTATCGGTCTGGGCGAGACTCTTCGCCCTGCGCGGCCTGGTCGCGGTCTGGCGCGAGCGCAAGTACTATCGCGAGGAACTGAAGCGACTGGCGGAAGATGGGCCTCAGCGGATCGACGACGTCGGTCTCACCCCGGCTGCCGTCGAGGCGGAACTTCAAAAGCCGTTCTGGAAGGCGTGATTTGCATCCATAGCTGTGAACGATTGTCTGCCTGATTGTCAAACACCGCAACGCCTCGACAGGGCCACCAAACTCCGCAAGTACTGTCTCATCGACGCTCGCAAAGACACGACCGGCATGTTCTATCAGCAGCCGATCAAGGACCTGCCTGTAGGCCGGGGTAAAACATGATCGGTCAATTGCCAGGCCGATGAGGCTCGGCAATGTGGTGCCAGCAACGGACTAGCTTCGCGCATCGCTGCCGACAGTCAAACAGAGCAGGTAGCATCAACAGCGACGAACGCCGTCATAGGCTGAAGGGCTGCTTGTCGACAACTTCGTTCCGAATTCCGAAGGGCAAGTTTCGGCCCATAACCGTCGACCGACGTTTCTCCGGTGGCCAATCATGGCCGAAGGAGAAACGAAATGGGACACTCGTGCTACGACCTTGCCGCCTCCGATCGCCGCGCATGGAATGCAGGCAAGAAGATCGGAACGAAACGCCCTCTGAAACTCGACAGATATGGGGCGATACGCTTCTATCTCGATCGAGAGCGGCGTCTGCGAGACAGAGCGCTCTTCGATTTGGCGATCGACAGCAAGTTGCGCGGCTGCGATCTGGTCAAGATCAAATCGGCCACCTTGTTGTAGGACGGAAATCCGAAGTCGCGCGATGGTCATCCAACAGAAGACCGGCCGACCTGTTCAGTACCAGTTGATGAGCGACACACGCTCCAGCCTTCTCGCATGGCTGGAGCGACGCGGCGGGACAGTCGATGATTACGCGTTTCCGAGCAGGATCAATCCAAGGGCTCACATGAGCACAAGTTAGTATGCCCGCCTCGTCGACGAATGGGTCGAGGCGATCGGGCTTTGACCAGAGGAATACGGAACCCATTCCCTGCGTCGCACCAAGGCCTCGATCATCTACAAAGCGACGGGAAATCTGCGAGCCATCCAAATTTTGCTCGGTCATGCCAAGATCGAGAACACGGTCCGCTATCTGGGCGTCGATGTTGAGGAT
>NZ_RZRP01001196.1:0-1419 GCF_003997795.1 Mesorhizobium sp. M7A.F.Ca.US.005.03.2.1
GCCTGTGGGGCAAGCAAAGCCGGCAGTTAAGGTAAAATTTGAATTAAAATCGAAATGCCTTGCCTGCCATTGTCCGGCCTTGGCCGGTGGCTTCCATAATCGCTTACCCCTTGATTTTTGGCTGCCAAACATCGATATCGGGCACAAAATCCACATCATTCGAGATTGACGGGAAACGGCGATGAGCGACCAGGCAAAAGACGAACGCGCGCCCGATGAAGTCGAGGCGACCGAGCCCGCAGCCGAGCGCACGGAAGGCAGCACCGACGGCGACTATGAAGCCCTTGTCCGGCTGCTGAAGGAAAATGAAGAGCTGAAGGACCGCGCGCTGCGCGTGGCGGCCGAGATGGAAAACCTGCGTCGCCGCACGGCGCGCGATGTTCACGATGCGCGCACCTACGCGGTCGCGAATTTCGCCCGCGACATGCTTTCGGTGTCGGACAATCTGCGCCGCGCGCTGGATGCGATTCCCGCCGAGGCCAAGGCATCGGGTGACGCCGGCTTCAAGGCGCTGATCGAAGGCGTCGACCTCACCGAGCGCGCCATGCTGTCGGCGCTGGAACGGCATGGGGTCAAGAAGCTCGCGCCGGAAGGCGAGAAGTTCGATCCCAATTTCCACCAGGCGATGTTCGAAGTGCCCAATCCGGACGTCCCGGCCAACACCGTGGTCCAGGTCGTGCAGCCGGGCTATTCGATCGGCGACCGCGTGCTGCGCCCGGCTATGGTCGGCGTCGCCAAAGGCGGTCCGAAGTTTGCCGCCGCTGAAGCGCCGGTCGAGCCGGGGCCGGTAAACGAGCAGGCTGAGAAAGATGCATAGTTAAGGGAGTAGGGGAGTAGGGCAGTAGGGCAGTAGGGCAGTAGGGAAAAGGGCAATCGCACCTTCCGTGCGGCTTCGTGCTAAACATACTGCCCTACTGCCCTACTGCCTTATTCCCTTACTCCCCTGGCCTGCAATGAACCCCATCGCGCTTCTCGACTATGCCGGTGTCGCCGTCTTCGCGGCGACCGGAGCGCTTGCGGCTTCGCGCAAGCAGCTCGACATTATCGGCTTCCTGTTCCTGGCCAGCGTCACCGGGATAGGTGGCGGCACGCTTCGCGACGTCATCCTCAACCTGCCGGTTTTCTGGGTCGCCAACTCCGGCTATGTGCTGGTCTGCGCCGCGGTTGCGGTGCTGGTCTTCTTCAGCGCGCATCGTGTCGAATCGCGCTGGAAATGGCTGCTCTGGCTCGACGCCATCGGGCTCGCCGCTTTTTCGGTGATGGGCGCGGCCAAGGGGCTTGCGATTACCGGTTCGACGGTCGTCTCAGTCATCACCGGCGTGCTCACCGCCACTTTCGGCGGCATTCTGCGCGATCTCCTTGCCGGCGAGCCATCGGTGCTGCTCAGGCCCGAAATCTATGTCACGGCGGCCCTTGCAG
>NZ_RZRP01001197.1:0-1419 GCF_003997795.1 Mesorhizobium sp. M7A.F.Ca.US.005.03.2.1
GCGCATGGTCGATCATCTGCGACACGCCGGCCGGTGCCACCTCGGAACAATGCGTGATGATGCAGAACGTCGTCGCCGAGGACCGTCCGGAGATGGGACTGTCGGTCGTCGTGCTGCGCACCGCCGACAACAAGGCGGAGATCCTGCGCGTTCTGGCGCCGCTCGGCGTGCTTTTGCCCAACGGGCTTGGCCTCAATGTCGACGGCAAGGACATCGGTCGCGCCTATTTCGTGCGCTGTTTCCAGGACGGCTGCTATGCCGAGGTTATCCTCGAAAAGCCGCTTCTCGACACGCTGAAGACCGGCACGTCGGCCACCTTCATTGTCTTCCAGACCCCGGAAGAAGGCATCGGCATCCCGGTCGACCTCAAGGGTTTTGCCGACGGCTTCGCCGCCCTCCCCTGAAAGCCCGGCGACATCACCGGCTTCATCAACCAGAAGTGACGTCGACGGTCTGCTGGCAAACCGCTTTTGTCTTCACAATGCGGCTGAGCGATTGTCTCGGCGCACCTTCGCGCCTACATCGTGGCAAAGACCCATTCCTCCTGTGAACGGACGCGCCATGAACAGCCTGATCGGCCAATTCGACATTTCAGACGATCGCATCAAGCAGATCGTCGCCGAAACCATCAACGGCGCCGATGACGGCGAGCTGTTCCTCGAATACAGCGAGAGCGAAGCGCTGATGTTCGACAATGGCCGGCTGAAGACCGCCAACTTCAACACCGACCAAGGGTTTGGCCTGCGCGCGGTTGCCGGCGAAGCCAGCGGCTATGCCCATTCCAGCGATCTCTCCGAAGCTTCGCTGCTGCGCGCGGCCGATGCCGTTTCGACCGTCAAGGGCGGCTATTCCGGCACGCTTGCCGCCGCACCCGCCCGCACCAACCGCCATCTCTATGGCGAAGAGAACCCGATCCCCTCGCCCTCCTTCGAGGCCAAGGCAAAGCTCCTGCAGGAAATCGACGCCTGGCTGCGCGCCGAGGACCCACGCGTGCGGCAGGTTTCGGCATCGCTCGCCGCATCCTGGCAGCATGTCGAGATCGTGCGCGCCGACGGCCAAATGGTGCGCGACATCCGCCCGCTGGTCCGCGTCAACGTCTCCGTCGTTGTCGGCAATGGCGACCGCCAGGAGAGCGGCTCCTACGGCATGGGCGGCCGCAAGGCGTTTGGCGAATTCCTGGTCGAGGACAGTTGGAAGCACGCCGCCAAGGAGGCGCTCAGGCAAGCCCTGGTCAATCTCGAGGCGATACCGGCGCCGGCCGGCACTTTCGACATCGTCTTGTCCAGCGGCTGGCCGGGCGTCATGCTGCACGAGGCCGTCGGCCATGGGCTGGAAGGCGATTTCAACCGCAAGAAGACCTCGGCCTTCGCCGGACTGCTCGGCCAGCAGGTCGCCGCCAAGGGGGTGACCGTCGTCGAC
>NZ_RZRP01001198.1:0-1414 GCF_003997795.1 Mesorhizobium sp. M7A.F.Ca.US.005.03.2.1
GCCTTCGGCAGCAAGGAGGCGCTGTTCCTGGAGGCGACGGATTTTTACTCGCACACCGAGGGTGCCGACATCTGGCTGGCATTGGACGAGGCTCCGACCGCGCGGCAGGCGATCGAACAATTCCTGTGCCTGACGGCGAAAGCCTATGCGCAGAGCGATCGCCCGCAGGGCTGCCTGATCACGCTGGGCGCACTGCATCAGGATTCGAGCCGCGGCGCCATCTGCGACGATCTGCGCCGCCGTCGTGCCGAAAACCACACCGCCCTGCAAAAACGTCTGGAGCGCGGTATTGCCGAAGGCAGCGTAGAGGCTGGGCGAGTTGATGCCCATGGCGGCGGTCAGCTCGCTCATCGATGCACCTTCGTAACCACGCGCCCAAAACACCTGCATCGCGCGGCGCAGGGCCGCGGTTCGATCGAAGGTGCGGGGACGGCCTCGTTCCGACATGACGCTCTTTCTGTGTTGATCGATACATAATTCAGTTGACGCCAGCGGGCAAGGCTGACAGATATTTATGTATCGATCATTACATAAAAGGAGAATTCGATGTCTTCCAGCAGATTGAACGGCAAGGCCGCGCTCGTCACCGGCGGCAGTCGCGGCATCGGCGCGGCGATTGCGCGGAGGCTGGCGGCCGATGGCGCCAGCGTCGCGCTGACCTATGTGCATGGCGAGGAACAGGCCCGCGCTGTCGTCGCCGAGATCGAGGCCAAGGGCGGCCGCGCCATCGCGATCAAGGCCGACAACCGCGATGCGGTCGCCCTAGACAAGGCAGTCGATGACGCCGTAACCGCCTTTGGCCGACTCGACATCCTGGTCAACAGCGCAGGCATCTGGCGCGCCGCCCCAATCGACACGCTGTCGCTCGCCGATTTCGACGAGACCATGGAGGTCAATCTCCGGGCCCCGTTCATCGCTTCCAAGGCCGCGGCCGCCCATATGGGTGAGGGCGGCAGCATCATCTCGATCGGCAGCAACCTTGCCGAGCGGGCGACCGACGGCAGCCTCACGGCCTATTCAGCCAGCAAGGCGGCGCTGGTCGGCCTGACCAAGGCGCTGGCGCGTGACCTCGGCCCGCGCGGCATCACCGCCAATGTCGTCCACCCCGGTTCGACCGACACCGACATGAACCCGGCCGACGGCCCGCATGCCGAGCATCAGCGCCGGAAGATGGCAACGCCGCGCTTCGGCAAGGCCGACGACATTGCCGGCATGGTCGCCTGGCTCGCAGGCCCGGAAGGCCGCTTCGTCACCGGCGCTGCCCTGACCATCGATGGCGGCGCCAACGCCTGATCCCGCGGGGATTTCCGGCTGGGGCGGAACCACCCTCCGCTCCAGCCGTCACGATCTTGTGAAACCGTTCTGCAACAGGCTTTCCAAAATTTATGAAAGCTTAACGAAATCGGTATGAATC
>NZ_RZRP01001199.1:0-1412 GCF_003997795.1 Mesorhizobium sp. M7A.F.Ca.US.005.03.2.1
GTGCTAAATGTGCGAACGGGCTGCAGGCTTTTGACGTCGAGCAGCACAATTTCACCTTTGATCGACGAGGCGGCGATGTATCGTTCATTCGCCGTGACGGCGAGCGCGGTGATCGGACTTGACGAAGCTGCAACTTCGGCCAGGATTGTCCCGCCTCGGTTCAGTTCACTCAGCTTGCCGTCCGCGCCCCCGACGAACACGCGATCGCTCCTCGTCGCCACCAGCGTGCTCAGCGGTGCAGGCATCGCGACCCTGACCGGAGCTCCGCCTTCGGCCGGCCAAAGCATGACTGCCGCGTCGTAGCCGGCACTTGCGAGCGTCCCGTCGGAGAGGTATGCGACCGCGTTGACGTTTCCCCTGTGGCCTTCGAGGACGCGCGGCTCCCCGCCGGAAAGCGGCCACACCCGCACACTGCCATCCCAGGAAGCCGAAGCGAGGGTGGAGCCGTCGGGCGCCACTGCGAGCGACACGACCGGCGCTGAATGGCCTTGCAGGACGGCGACCGGCGTGCTTCGTCCGGCCTCCCAGACCGCAATGCGGCCGTCCGCCCCCGCGCTGGCGAAGCGGCCTTGCGGCAGGGCTGCGACCGCATCGACCTGCCCATCGTGAAACAGCAGCACCTCCCGTGCTTCGCCGGTCTTGATCGACCAGATGATCGCCTTGGCGTCGAAACCACCGGTGATCGCAGTTTGCCCATCGGCCGTCACGGCAATCGCCCGCACTGGTCCGCCGTGACCGCGGAGATCGGCACCCAGCGCGGCGACCCCGAAGAGGAACGGAGCAGTTGCCATCAGACACATTGCGAGCGTCGTCTTCATTGCGCACCAGGCCGTTCCGTGCTCCCTTGGCGCAGCGCCGCCGTTGCGGGCATCAAGCTTGCTGGATCGGCCATATTGTTCAAACCGTTCGAGGCAATCATATGACCCAGAATATGGAAACCGATCCCTTCAACGTCTCCATGCGCAAGTTCCTCAAGCAGGTCGGCGTGACTTCGCAGCAGGCAATCGAGAAAGCCGTGGCGGAGAAGGGCCTGAAAGGACAGGGCCGACTGACCGTGAGGGCCCTCGTCACGTCTGAGCCAGCAGGCCTGCACCATGTCGTGGAGGGCGAGATCGATCTGGGGTGAGCAGCGACCGAGGTCGGGTTCGGCTGCTACTTCGCGAACCGGATCCGCCCGGCCGGCGATGGATCATACCCGGCAAGCTCGGCGGCGCGGCTGGCGAAGGTGTCTTGCTGCAGCAAACGCAGCAACGCCTGGATCGGTTGCTGAAAGTAGGTCCGCTGCCGCATCAGCAGGTCGAAGCTTTCCCAGGCCAGTGACACGAAATCGAGGCCGGCGGCGCAGGCGGCGGCGCGGGTGGCGATTCCGCAATCGGCCCGTCCGGTGCGCACGGCGGCTGCAAGCTCGGGAC
>NZ_RZRP01000119.1:0-2787 GCF_003997795.1 Mesorhizobium sp. M7A.F.Ca.US.005.03.2.1
TGCACAGATAGGTACGGATATTTAGAGGAAGAAAATTCAATCTGAGCACCAGTGCGCCAAATCGGCCGCGCATCCGCCTCTTCGTCTGGACGATTTGAAAGGCTCCGGCACGAAAAGGGCTCGCCCCGCCGGGAGCAGAGCGAGCCATAACAGTACCGATGGAGGCGGCAACCTCATCGACACTGCCAGAGAACGCGAAGCATCAGCACTTGTTCCCAACCTGTCGGCCTGAGCACAATGCGGAGCGGTCGCGCATGCGTCCTGTTCCCATGATAACGCTGGGCCGAAATCTCCAGCAGGGATATGCTCAGAAGGCGCCGTCTCAGCGACCAAACACCTTGCCGTCGGTCGTGATCGCGCTGGTGGCGACGTTCCCCGAGTTTGCCCGGGCGAACGCGCTCGAGTGGACGGCCTGGTATGGAAACGCCATTCCTGATCGGTCCCGGTCACCCGGTCTCAAAGCTGGACACCGTCGCGATGCAATGGCGGAAAGGCGTCTACCGGATCCTGGCTCGGCACGATGTCATGTGCGCGCCTGAAGATCAGCCTCACGACGAGCACGAAGTAGCCGACCTGCAGGACAAGCAGCGTCGCTATCGTCCAGGCAAATGCCTCCCAGAAGGAGCCGGTGGTCATATAGGTCCAGACCGCGACGATGACGGCCGTGGCTGACATTCCTACCAGAAACTGTCCAAAATACATGGTTTCCAAAACCGTCGAAACCGCGCCGGTTCCAACCAGTCCCTGCCTCATTTCATTTCCCGCGGACAACATTTCATTATTTTAGCAACTTCGCAAGTAAGGGGTCAGTCGCCGCAAGTTCTCCATTTGCGCGGCAACTTGGCAACTGTGCGGGCCGCGGCCGCGGTGCTGGCGGGGCTGGGCTGACACGCCAGCCGTCGACAATCCAGGAGCACGCCCGATCTTTGCACTTCGGGTCCGGAACAAACGCCGGCACGCCGAGTTTCGCCTCCAGTTCTTCAACGATTGGAGGCCAGCATGGCACCTCGCAACAAACCAAGCGCCGACATCGAAGATGACGCACCGCGGGCGGATGGGCCGACCATCGAGCAGCAGGATTGGGATGCAATCAAGGGCGGCGAGATCCTGCCAGAGTCCGTGCCGGAAAACGGCGACATGCGTTACGGCGTCGAAAAAGACGGCGATCTGCCGGACGAGGACGACGATAACGCGTACCAGGACAGCGACGACGCCCTCCCCGATGATGAGGAAGAAGCCGCAATCACGCACGATCAGACCCGAGAGGGCGGATTCGACGAGACGTGAGCTATTCGTCGCCCGAGACATGACTGCCTGTTGTTGAACTTGCCAAAGCCACATTTTCCATGCCCGGTTCGCGGGCGATTTTGCTTGGCCAGCTAAGTTTCCGCCCAGGCAATATATCAGGTTTACCTAAAGTAACGGAACATCCAAGGGACATTATCGGAACTGAACAAGGCCCCTTGGACCTTTGCGCTCGGCAGATAAGACCTTGGTCCTACAGGAAAAAGCAAAAGCCCAAAGTGACCGATTGAGGCTTCCAACGAGGGAACATCGGGCCTCGCTTGTCGTTTGTCGCAGAACTCGGCACCGCCGGGTGTCTGGAGAACGCCGCGATGTCCCACCGATCCACCATCATCAAGACAGGCTATGGCCCAGGAACGGCGATTGCCGTGCTCATGGTTGGATTGACGGCGGTGGGCATCGTGTTCCTCATTCTCGGCAGTTCGCTTTACTTCAGCGAGCAGCCTACGGATCAACGTGTCTTGTCTTCGCCGCCGGCTCGATCGATACACACGGCCCGATAGCCGAGCGGCAAACTGGACGAGCAACTGCTGGACGATAGCGACGAGCAGGCCGGCGTATGGTGAAGATAGAGGGTTCGCCAGGCGCCGAAGCGGCTTGCGAACCCTCTCGGCGCAGGAAGGGACGTTGCTGCGCCGATCGACGACATGTCAGCCAAGGACTATTCCCATCACCAGAAAGGTAACGGCTGTCGCGAAAATCGGTGCGAGCAACCAGCGCGCTTGGCCAACACTTTTGTCCATCTGTTTCTCCGAATTCCGGGAGACAAACAGCCGTGAACAGAGAGCCGTTCCCGTCGGTAAGACCAATGCGCTCTCGGGCCAGACTTAAGTCGCAGACAGCATCCGACCGAAGCCCAATCTGAGGAACATTTTCAGTTGGCTCAAGTTCAGTTGCCGTCAGCGTTGGACGATGTTGTCATGCTGACTCGCAAGGAGAAACAGTATGAAAATGCACCTAACGGGCGCCGCAGCGGCGCTGTTGCTGTTGGCCGGAGTGGGCGCCGTTGCCGCTCAGGACGTTGTCATCCAGCCTGAACAGGACACGGTCATCCGCGAGTATGTGAAGAAGCAGCCCCTCGCTTCGGTCAAGATTCCCGGCGTGGAACTGAATGTTGGTAGCGCGTTGCCGGACACGGTCGAGCTTCATGAGATCCCCGACGTCAAATACCGCTACGTGGTGGTCGACAACCGCACCGTCCTGGTGGATCCGGGCACCCGCAAGATCGTCAAGGTCTACGACTGAACTTGGAATTGTCCCAAACCCGCCGCCAGCCATGGCGGCGGGTTGCCCATGTCAGTTTCCAATCAGGACGAGTGAAGATGATAAGCAAAGCTGTGACATCCCCTGCTTTGGGCGTTCGCCTGGCCGATCTCCAGGCCCGGATGCGCGATGCGCGGGTGACGGATGCCGAAATGCAAACCTTTCAAAAGGTCGCGGCCATCATGGAAGATCGTCACGGCCGGATCGATGGCGACGCCC
>NZ_RZRP01000119.1:2797-10995 GCF_003997795.1 Mesorhizobium sp. M7A.F.Ca.US.005.03.2.1
TCCGGTGCAGCACCGGCAAACGCCTTGAACGACATTCCCAATAACCAGCAGGCTTTTTGACTCCCGGACCGGGAAAGCGCGCCGAAAGTCTCAGCCGAATCCGCCCTTTTGCTCCGGCCTATTCCGCTTTCGCGGAAGTTTCGAGCGGCACGCAATGTGCAATGTTGCTAATGCGGCGGTACGAGCCGCCCTGGTTGACGCGGGCGCCCGAGCCATCCCAACAATGCGCCCCCCCGTCCGCGTCGACCACGGCAGGCGCCCGGCGCTGTCTTCCCTCGCGAACTCCTCAAGCCGGCCTGCCTGATAATGCGGCCTGCGGCGACGTTCGGGCTTCAGCCGCCGACAAGCGCCTTTGTGGTCACCAGATTGACGCCGGCCTCGGCGAATTCGCCATTGTGCCTGATGATGACCTGCTCGGCACTCTCGCTGGCATTGTCCAGCGTGCTGTGCGCATCGGACACCACGGCCACGCCGAGCCCTCTGGCGATCGCGCCCTTGACCGTCGCGGCCACGCAAAAATCGGTCTGCGCGCCCAGGAGCACGACAGCACCCGCACCCTGCCCGGCAACCCAGTCGCCGAAGGCAGGATTGCTGAAAGCATCGCGCACGGATTTGGCAAAGGTCGGCTCGTCCGCAGCTTGGCCAAGTGCGGGCCAAACCGGCCAGCCCGGCTGATCCGGTGCCAACGGATCGCCTTCGGGTCCATCATGCCTGACAAATGCGACCTTGCGCCCGCCGCGCCGCGCCCAGTCGATCACCGCTTTGGTGCGCTCGACTATGCCTGGCGCATCATGGATCGGCGGTTCGTGCACGCCGTCGAACATACCGGTCTGGAGATCGATGACGATGAGCGGCGCGTTGTCTGGGAGGCTGGATGCTGGCATGGGCTTTACATAGCACGGCGGACAAGGTGATCAAGATTTGCTCATTCCGACGCGCCGGCAAACAGCACGACGCCGTCACCGCCGTCGGGCGGCCAGTCGCGGGTGGTGCGATCATTGCCGCCGGTCAGCACCGCGGCGGACGCCCGCATAGATCGGGCCGGTCTTGCTGTCGAACAGCGCGATCTGGTGGCCGGTGTCCATGCCCCATAGCCGGGCCGTGCCGTCGAGCGAGCCGGAGGCCAGGCGCTGGCCGCCAGCCGATAGCGCCAGGAGGGCCGCCGTCGGCGCCCGGCTTGGTTGACACATGTCGCGCATCTGCCATGCTCGCCGAGAGTTCAGGAGAGAACACCATGAAGAAGACTTACGCGAAGCCGACCTTCGTCAAGAAGGGCAAGCTTTCCGCCGTCACGGCAAACGCCCCGAGCAGCGTCACGCTTTAATCCGGCGCATCTCTGGCGGATCGCGCCGGCGCTGGAGAGCAAACTCCAGGTGCAATTGGTTTTGGGATGGCCCGAAGCAAAGAATAGGGACCCTGGCCCCTTGTCGCGCATTGTTGGGTTTATTGTTTGTTGCTTTCAGCTCGCATGGTTGACAGATGGCCGCAGTATGGCATCATCAGGCTGGGATTTTAGGAGAGTCTGAAAATGAAGAAGATTTATGTGAAGCCGTCGTTCTTGAAAAAGGGCCGTCTGTCGGCGGTCACAGCGTCGAACGGCGCCTCGATTATCATCGTGCCGGGCTGATCGTAAACGTAACCTGATTGAAGCGGGGCGAAATTCGCTCCGCTTTGGCATGCCCAAATCTCAGCGTGTCAGGACCAAATCGTCCACGACCATTTGCCAATAGTGCTTCGTCGACAGGCGAACACGCGTTACAGCTTTGAGCATCGGGGCATAGTGCAACGGCGTCAGCGCCGACAGCGTGATCTGATCGCTTGCAATCAGCTGCTCGCCAAGCCAGCTTTCGATCAGCGCCACCTCCCCTTCCGACGCCAGCCAGGCGGCGCTCAGCATGACCGAGTGAAAGCCGAACGGCCGTTCGCAGCTGAATTCGGCAGGCAGCCCGCTGCTGGTGTAGAGCACATGGTCACCGGAGACGTTGCCATTGACATAGCCCTGGCTGTCCTTGGTGTAGTCGCGCGCCATCGCATTCAGGTTGCGCCACGCCAATCCGGCATGACCGGCCGGAATTTTCCTGAAGGTGCGCGACGTCACATCGTCGAAACCGATCGTTTCGAGAGCGGCATCGGTGGCAATGCCGGCGCGTTGCGCGGACAGCAGGCCGAGATCCGCCGAGTAGGGCGACAGCGTCAGCCGCCGCTCCAAGCCTTCGCCACTGATGCTGACCGTGTCGGCTTCTTCAGCCAGGTCGAAGCTGAAGACGGCACCCGGCGCCAGTGTCCGCGTCTCCAGGACGTGCCCGTCCCCCGACACGGAGAGGGTCGCGGGTCCATCGCCGGCAACGCGCCCGCTGACGCGGCGCGGCGGCGCCAGACCGACCGGCAGCAGCATCTCCTGTGATACCATCCCGGCCGGCGAACCCGGCAGCGGCAGGAAGTGTCGGGACTGAATGTCGTTTTCGCTTTTCGCCTGCCAGCCGGGCGGCACCGAAACCACAAAGCGCCAGTTGCCCGGCTTGCGGATCACGGCCTTTCTGCCTTTCACCGACATGGGGAAATTGGCAAAGCCGGCATTGTTGGTGCGCGCGGACGCGGCGAGCTTGCCGGCTTTATCATACAGCCGCACCATGATCCCGGCCATCGGCCGGTCTCCGGCGCCGTATTTGCCGTCGCGATCGACATCGAAATAGACGAAGGACGAGTAATTGAGCATGCCCCCGCGGCCGCTCCAGTCGGTGCGGACGGCATAGTCGGCAGCCGGATTGGTCTGCCGCCGTCCCTTGCGGCGGCTGCGCTTCCGCCACAGCCGCCAGGACACGACAGCTGCCGCAAGCACCACAAGGGCGGCGAACAGTATCTCGACAGCGCCCAAGTCAGGCATGGAGCCTCCTTTCACAGATCTCGTGGAGGATTGCGTTCATGGGCGATCCGGCTGCGTTGGAATACTTTGCCGACAGGTTATTGCATGTCGGCCAAAAGCGAACCCGGGTTTGGGACAGCGACATGCATCAAGACAAAAGACTTAAAGCGCGTTGCATGGATCCGTTCAAGCGCGACGCATGAAAGCAGTCGCCTTACTTCAATTCCACCCACACCGGCGCATGGTCGCTGGCACCGTCCTCGCCGCGCACGTCGCGGTCGATGCCGGCGGCGGTCAGGCGGCGTGCCAGTTTCTTCGACAGCAGGATGTGATCGAGCCGGAGGCCCGCATCGCGCGGCCAGCGGTTGCGGCGATAGTCCCAGAATGTGTAAAGCGTTTCCTTCGGATGCTTCTTGCGCAGGGCATCAAGCCAACCCTGGTCGAGCAGGCGCCGGAACGACGCCCGGCTTTCCGGCTGCACCAGCGCGTTGTCGTCATAGGAGCGGGTGGCGTAGATATCGCGCGGCTCGGGCACGATGTTGTAGTCGCCGGCCAGCACCACCGGCAGGCCGGTGTCGAGCAACTGTTCGGCATGCGCCTCCAGCCGCGCGTGCCAGGCGAGCTTGTAGGCGAATTTCGGGCCGGGCTGGGGATTGCCGTTCGGCGCATAGAGGCAAGCGACGACAATGCCATTCACCGCCGCCTCGATGTAGCGGCTCTGCCTGTCGGCTTCGTCGCCGGGCAAGGCATCGCGGGTCAACACGGGCTCGGCACTCCGCGCCAGGATGGCAACGCCGTTCCAGGTCGGCTCGCCCTTCCACACCGCGCCATAGCCGGCCGCCGCCAATGCCGAGCGCGGAAACTGCATGTCGCGTGCCTTCAGCTCCTGCAGGCACACGACATCGGGCTTTGCCACAGCCAGCCATGCCAGCAGGTTTTCAAGCCGGCTGTTGATGTTGTTGATGTTGAAGGAGGCGATCTTCATCGAAGGTCAGGAAACGATCCGACCCGACCACGCCTTCACCGTCTCGGCCAGCGTCTTCAGATGGTCGGCGGCCGAAAATCCCGAAATGCTCTTGCGCGGTTTCAGATCATGGTCGCCGTCCTCCAGCCAGATCACCTCGATGCGATCGGAAAGGTCATAAGTCGCAACCTCGTCCCTGGTGCCGAACTCGTCGCGGGTGCCCTGGAAGATCAGCGTCGGCGTCTTCAGATCGGCGAGGTGTTTGGTCCGCAATTGATCGGGCTTGGCCGGCGGATGGAAGGGATAGCCGAGGCACAGCAGGCCTGAAATCTCGCCCTTGGCAAACATCTCGTCGGCAACCATCGAGGCGACGCGCCCGCCCATCGACTTGCCGCCGATGACGAGCGGGCCGGTCACGCCCTTCGCCCTGAGGTCGGCTATCGCCTTGATATATTCCGGGTTGACCGTCTCGGCCCGCGGCGGCGGCTTGCGGTGGCCATAGCGGCGGGCAGCCATATAGTGGAACTCGAAGCGCGCGACCTGGAAGCCGGCTTCGGCCAGCGCCTTGGCGGTGGCGGTCATCGAGGGGGAATCCATCGACGCTCCGGCGCCGTGAGCGAGCAGGATGGTGACGGGGGCGGCATCGTGGCCATCGAAGAGGAATGTGGTCATGGGGCGGCCTTGCTGGAGAGGTCGAGTTCCGTCACACTCCCCTCTGTCCTGCCGGACATCTCCCCCGCAAGCGGGGAGATTGCGCGCTCAACCGCTTTCGCCAATCTCCCACTTTGCAAGCAGGAACGGGACGCCCAAGCTGCCGATCTCCCCCCTTGCGGGGGAGATGGCCGGCAGGCCAGAGGGGGGTGTTCAAGCGCCAGCATCCCTCACCCCGCCGTACGCGCCAACTGCAGATCCACGAACTGCACGCCCTTGGCCGCCACCCGCGACCACTCGGACTCCGCATCGAGTTCGAGATAGCGCACCCACAGCCGCCGCGCCTCCGGCAGATCGCCGGCGTCGAATTCGAGCCGGGCGAGGTTGAACACCGGATCGGCATAGTTTTTGTCGAGCGCGATCGCTTTCTGCAGGTGCCTTCGCGCCGAGGCCTCGCGGCCCTGCTCGCTCATCAGCCCAGCGAGGTTGAACCAGGCCTCGACGAAGGCCGGATCGAGTTTTATCGCATTGATATAATCGTGCGCGGCGTCCGCCGCGTGGCCGCCGGCGCGCAGGCAGTTGGCGCGGTTGAAGGCGGCAATCGCATCGCTCGGATCGATGGCGAGACAGCGCTGGTAGAGTGCGGCTGCCCCATCATGGTCGCCACCCTCCTCCGCCGTTTCGGCCTCGGCAAACAACTCTTCCAGTGTTTCGTCGCCTGCCGAACCGGCGCTGCCCAAATCGAACAGAAGCTGTCCGTCGAGTTCGCTCTGGCCGCCTTCGAGATAGATCGCATCGGCGCGCCCATGCTGCGAGCCGACATTGAGCGACTTGGCGGTCAGCGACGCCACCGGGCCGGAGCGGTGGACGGAGCGCGCGATCGCCCCCCATGTCGCGCCGCCGGCGACGAGCCCGGCATATTTGCGCGCCAGGATCAGGTCGCGGAAGGAATAGGGTTCTGCGTCATGCTCGAACGCATCGAACAGTGACAACAAATCGAGCTCGGCGCCGGATAGCCGCGACTGATCGATCAGCGATTGCCGCGACAGCGAAGACGCTTCCGGTGTCTTCATCAGTCCGAGAAGGCGCAGGAATCCGTTCTCGCTGATCAGCGTCCGCCCGGCCCCGCGCTCGGCGGCGACACGGCGCTCGATCTCGGCATCGCCGTTCCTGGAGAGCCCGGCCTTAGCGAGCAGCGTGCGGCCGCACACGACATGCGTGGTGCGCCTGGTGACGCCGCGCCGCAGCTGGCCGTGCTGGCGTTCGACTTCACGCGCGGCCAGTCTGAGCGGAAACGCCGCCAGCGCGCCGATGGTGCCGAAAACAGCGCCGGTCGGTGCCGTCATTTCTTGCTCTTGCCGACCGCCTTCAGCAGATTGGCCTTCAGCGGATTTTCAGCAGCACCACCCGCTGCCGCTTTCTTTGCAGCTGGCTTGGCAACCTCGTCGGCCTTGCTCTTCGACTTGGCCGGCGGCTTCGATTGCGACAGGCTCGCCTTCAGCGCATCCATCAGGTTGATGACATTGCCGCGCTCCGGTGCCGCCGCAATGATCGGCTTGTGGCCTTTCAGCTTCTCGCGGATCATCATCATGAGTGCCGCCTCGTAGCGGTCCTCATAATTCTTCGGATCGAAGGTGGTTTCCTTCTGCTTGATCAGCGCTTCGGCGAGCTGCAGCATTTCGGGGTCGGGCTTGCCAGCTGGAATATTGCCAAAATATTCAGCCGTCCCGCGCACTTCGTTCGGGTTCCTCAAGGTGCACACGAACATGCCGTTCTCGCGCGCGCCGATCGTCACCACGCGCTCGCGGCTCGACAGCACAAGGCGGGCGATGGCGAGCTTGCCGGATTTGCGCATCGCTTCGCGCAACACGGCGAAGGTTTCCTCCGCCATCGCGCCGTCGGGCGCCATGTAGTAGGGCGCGTCCTGGTAGATGACGTCGACCTCGTCCTCGTCGACGAAAGCCTCGATGTTCATCGTATGGTTGGATTCGATGCGCACCGCGTCGAGGTCTGCATCATCGATGATGATGTACTGCTTGTCCTCGTATTCGTAACCCTTGACCAGATCAGCACGCTCGACGAGCCCTAGTTCGGGGTCGACCGGCTTCATGTTGATGCGGTTATGGGTCTTCTTGTGCAACTGGTTGAACGAGATGCGCTCGCTGGCGCTGGTGGCGGGATACAACCGCACCGGACAGCTCACGAGGCTGAGTTTGAGGTAACCTTTCCAACTTGCCCTGGGCGCCATGAAACACTCCTACGCGGTCATGCACTGACATTTTAGCTTGAGCATGATCTTCTCCGAAAACCGGTTCCCACTTTTCGGGATCATACTCTCTGCAGCGCTTTCGTCCGAAGGACGATTGGCGCCGCGCAAATCCTACACCGACCCCACACGATACAGGCAAATCCCTGACGAAATCTTTTAGGACGCCTAAGGGTCGCAGGCGAAGGATAATTCAAATTGTACGAAGCGTCGATCATACTCTTCGTCGTCTTCGGGCTAAGCAAGGAGCGAAGCGACGCGGCGCATAACCTAGGATGACGAGCGCAGGGTCGGCAAATCCCGCGCGAACTCGTCGATCTCGGCCCACGGATCGCCCGACGTCGCCAGCAGGCCTGGCAGCGACGAATAATTCAAATCCTGCGGCGCATCGATGGATTCGAGGTCGCTCCAGCTGACCGGCGTCGAGGCCGGCAGATTGGTGCGGGCGCGCAAGGAGTAAGGTGCTGCGGAGGTGTGGCCGCGCGCATTGCGGTGGTAGTCGATGAAGATGCGCTTCTTGCGGTTGTCCTTGCCCATGGTGGTGGTGAAAGTATCAGGCGCCGTTGTCGCCAGATGCGTGGCGATCGCGCTGGTTGCCTGGTGCAGTTTCTTCCAGTTCTGCTTGCCTGTCACAGGTACCGTGATGTGGATGCCGCTGCCGCCGGAGGTCTTGGCGAACGGCACCAGCCCCAGGCGCCCCAATTCGTCCTTGATGTGCACGGCGGCCTCGACCACCTCGCGCCAGGCGATCCCCTCTCCCGGATCGAGGTCGAGGACGATCTGGTCGGGTCTGTCGAGGCTGGCGCGGTGGGTGCCCCAGGTGTGGAACTCGACGACGCCGAACTGCGCCAGCGCCAGATACCCTTTCGCGCCTTCGACCGAGAGATAGGATTTGGTTTCGCCCTCGGAATTTGTCGCCTCGAATGTCACCACCGAGGGCGGCATGCCGGTGAAGGCGTGGCGCTGGAAGAAGCAATCCTTCGGCAGGCCGGTCGGGCAGCGCACCAGCGACACCGGCCGGCCGAGAATGTGCGGCAGCATGAAATCGCCGACCAGCGCGTAATAGACGGCGATGTCGAGCTTGGTCGGGCCGGTCTTGCCGAACAGCCGGCGCGTCGGGTTGGTCACCCAGATGGTGGCAAGGTCAGCCTCGGCGATCAGCCGCTTGCGTGTCGAGGATACCGGCGTCGACAGGCCGACATCCCTCAAACCGCGGAAGACGCCGTGGCGCAGTGCGTTGTCCGCTGTGCGGTTGGCGTAGTGGATGCGCGCCGACAGCAGCGGCCGCACCCAGTTCATCTCGCGCATGATCTCGCGCGGAACGCCCTCGGGCGCGGTGGCGCCTTCCCGCAGCGGCTCCAGCCTGGCGAGCAATTCACCGGCTGTGGCGGCATCGAAACCGGTGCCGACCTTGCCGCGATAATGCAATTCACCGCCCTCGAACTCTGCCATTC